>JAPONU010000339.1 GCA_026713745.1 bacterium | reverse complement strand
GTTGGTGGTGGGTGTGGTGGCGGCGGGTGCGTCCGATGGTGGTGGGGGGTTGGTGTTGGTGTCGGCGGGGACGGATTCGTTGACGGTGGGGTGGTCGGAGGGGTTCGCGCCGGGGTCGGCGGGTTTCGTGTTGCGTTGGCGGTTGGATCGTGTGGCGGGGGGTGTGGAGGCGACGGTGTGGGGGGTGGATGTTGCCGCGGGGGCGCGTTCGTACACGGTGGCGGGTTTGGCGGTGGCGACGCGTTACCGGTTCGAGTTGGTGGCTGTCGACGTCGACGGCGCCGAGGGAGGGTCGGCGAGGGGGACGTTTGAGACGTTGGCGCCGCCGGTGCGCAGCGTGTCGGCGAGTGTGGTGGCGCCCGATGCGGTGCGTGTGGGGTGGGACGGTCCGCCGGGCTGGTTGCCGGTGGGTTATGCGGTGCAGTGGCGCGCCCGTGGCACTGCGGCGTTCGCGGGGCGCCTGGAGGCGCCGGCGGGGCGCCGGGAGTTGACGGTGACGGGTCTGGCCGGGGGCGTGGACTACGAGTTCCGGGTCACGGCGCGCACGGCGGGGGGTTGGCAGGGTCAGCCGCTTGCGGTGGCGGTCGCCACGCCGGCTGTGCCGGAGACGACGCTGCGCCTGGATGTCAACGCGCGCCACTACTGCGTCGCCGAGGAGGGATACAACAGGGGCAAGGGCTCGGGTGGGCCGCCCGAAGGTCGCTACTGGGTGCGCCACGGCGTGCCGTCGGTGCCGGTGTATTGGCGGGTCAGCGGGGGGCAGGCGCCGTATGTGGTGCGGGTCGCGGGCGTTGAGACGCGGGCCGCTTCGGGCGCCACGGAGGTGACGTGCGCGAAGGCGGGCATCGACTTGAACTATCTGAAGGATCCTGATGTTGATGTCGTGGAGTCGGGGCCGAAGGTGATCACCGTGGAGGTCGCCGACGCCGCCGGTGCGACCGTCACGCGCACGCACGTCATCGAGATTATTGAGGAACTCGGCTCGGCGGGCTACTACCGGGACGATTTCACGCCCGAGCCGGGCCGCACCTATTACCACGCTGGTCGGTTCCTCGAGAATCCCGAGGGTGAGGAACGTATTGGTTGGTTCGGCTATACGATACAGGATCCCGCCCCCGGCGCTTCGCTCGAGGACTTCGTGTATGAGTTGGAGGTGTGGCATACCGTCGGTGATGAGAACCGGTCCACCCAGGCGATGCTCGACTCTTCTACCGGTGAGCGATTCGCCATGGTGGTCCTCAGCCGGGAGCGGGCGGGCATGAACTGGGAGGAGAGGTATTACTGGGGCGAGGATGTTTCCGGGTTGACGGCGGCGGAGATTGATGTGTGGGATAGGTTCTTCGCGGGGATGCGCGCCACGCCGTTCCCCGAAGGCGACCCGAGGAACGAGTCGTACGTGTCCCTCTACGGGGTGACGCCGCCGGGGCGGTGAGCGCTCAGCAGGGAGCCCCGGCGGCACCATGCATTCACCCGAACGGGCGGTTGGTGTGTATCCGTTGGCCTTCGACCGGTGGGGGGCGGTGCATTTCGGGGAGACCGGGCCTGGCGGATGGCGGTTCTCGGTGTACAGCAGCCCGGTGAAGGTCGGTCGGATTCCCGTCGGCGCGGGGGATCTGTTGATCGTCCATGAACCGGCCACCGCGGGCGCGCCGAACCCGTTCGAGGCGGCGAGGTTCGTGCCGGTGAGGATCCGCTACGGCGCGACCACCGTCGAGGTGACCGGGTGTCGCACCCGCACTGCGGGCACCAGCGGCGGGCGCCACGTGTGCCACATCGACGGTACGGATTTCTCCGTGGATCCCGCCGAGGTGCCGCTGCGCCTCGTCGTGTCCACCGCGCCCGGCGCCACGGGCTCGTCGGCGTTCGCCGGCACCTACCCCGTGGACCGCGCCGGAATCGACGTCGTGAACTACGGCGTCACCGCGCTCGGCGAGTGGCGTTTCGCCTTCTGGGGTCTCGACTGGCCGAACCTGCGGCTCAGCGGCGACACCACCGTCGACCGCGCCTCGGGGGACCTCGTCGTCAGCTACGGCGCGCCTATCGACCCGTTCGGGGGTCTCGCCGGCAGCCCCTTCGCGCCGGGCCGTTTCACGCCGCTGCGCATCCGCTACGGCGCCGCCACCATCGACGTCGCCGGCTGCACGACGCATTACTACAACAACGGCCGCTTCGAGTGTCATGTCGCCGACGCGTTCACCTACAACGCCGACACCATCCCCCCGGAGGTCACCGTGAACCTCCGCCCCACCGCGGCGGGCGCCGTCGGCGGC
>JAPONU010000338.1 GCA_026713745.1 bacterium | reverse complement strand
CGACCACGTGCCTGAACTCAAACTGCGGGTGGACATCGCGGCGGTGACCGACCGGACCGCGGACGACGGCACCGTCCTCGCCGGCGTGCCGCCCCGTCCCGCCCATGCGTCCGGGGAGATCCTGCTACGGGTCCCGCCCGTCCAGCGGACTCTGGAGGTCACGGCCACACCCGCAGCGGCGGTCCTGCAGCCGGGCGCCCCGACGAGCGTCGCGGTGGAGGTCCACGACGCCGGCGGGGTTCCCGTCGAGGGGGCCAACGTCCTTGTTGTCGTCGTCGACGAGGCGGTCTTGGCCCTCTCGGGCTACGAACTGATCGATCCCATCGACGTCTTCTACCGGCAGCGGGCTGCGGTCGTGACCGCATTGCGAGGCAGGGACACGATCCTGCTCGAGAACCTGCAGGGGATGCACGATGAGATCGACGACGCCACTGTCGCCGAAGCAGCCGCAGCTCAAGCCGAATCCGAAGCCGCACCGCCACCTCCCGCTGCTTCTGACGCGGCCGTCGCTGGTGGTCCCGGGCTTCTGGTGGCGGTTCGCGAGATTCTCGATGCTTTGGCGTTGTTCGACCCCGATGCGGTGACCGATGCCAGTGGCCGGGTTGTCGTGGAGTTCGAGTTGCCCGACAATCTGACGCGTTACCGGGTGATGGCCGTGGCGGTTCACGGAGCCGATCGCTTCGGCACCGGCGAGTCGGCCATCACCGCGCGGCTGCCTCTGCAGGTTCGGCCGTCGGCGCCGCGGTTCTTGAACTATGGCGACCGCTTCGAGTTGCCGATCGTGGTTCAGAACCAGACCGACGCCGCCATGGAGGCCGACGTGGTCGTGCAGACCTCCAATCTCGAACTCGTGGGGCCGGCGGGCCGGCGGATCGTGGTTCCGGCGAATGATCGGGTCGAGGTGCGGTTCCCGGCGCGGACGGAGTCGCCGGGGGTGGCCCGCTTCCGGGTGGCGGCGGTGTCGGGTGACCACGCGGATGCCCAGGTCGTGTCGCTGCCGGTGTACACGCCGGCGACCAGCGAGGCTTTCGCCACCTACGGGGTGGTGGACCGGGGCGCGATCATCCAGCCGATCGCTGCTCCCGAAGACGTGATCCCGCAGTTCGGCGGCCTGGAGGTCAACACCTCGTCGACCGCGTTGCAGGCCCTGACCGACGCCGTGCTGTACCTCGCCGGCTACAGGTATCGGAGTTCCGATGCCTACGCGGGGCGCATCATGGCCATCGCCGCGCTCCGGGACGTGCTGGCGGCTTTCGATGCCGAAGGTCTGGCAGGTCCCGCCGAGCTCGATGCCACGGTGCGCGGCGACATTGTTGCGCTGTCATCTCTCCAGAACTATGACGGCGGCTTCGGGTGGTTGTCGCGGGACGGGGTCTCGCATCCGTTCTCGTCGATCCAGGCGATGCACGCGCTGGTCGTTGCCTCGGGCAATGGCTTCGACGTTCCTCCAAGGGTGATGGAGGAAGGGCACTGGTTCCTGGAAGCCATCGAGGACCGGATCCCGGACTATTACAGCCGGCGCAGCAGGGACATGCTGCTGGCCTACGCCCTGTATGTGCGCTCGCTGTACGGGGAGCAGGTGGCCGGCGATGCGCGCGCCCTGTGGGAGCGCCGGGGTGAGGCTCTCGAGTTGGACGCCCTGGCCTGGCTCTGGCCGGTGGTCGACGATGACGGTATCGAGGCCGAGATCGAGCGGATCGTGAACAACCGGGCCACCGAGACCGCCGGGGCGGCCACGTTCGCCACGGACTATGGCGAGGATGCCTACCTGCTGCTGCATTCGGACCGCCGCACCGACGGCATCGTGCTCGATGCGCTCATCACGATGGCGCCCGGCTCGGATCTGATTCCCAAGGTGGTGGCGGGCCTGCTGGGCCACCGGGTCCGGGGGCGCTGGAGCAACATCCAGGAGAACACGTTCATCCTGTTGGCCCTCAACAGCTATTTCGACACCTTCGAGGCGACTGATCCCGACTTCGTCGCCCGTGTGTGGCTCGGTGATCTCTATGCGGCAGAGCACGAGTACGTCGGACGCAGCACCGATCGGGGCTCCACGCTGATACCGATGGCCGAGTTGCTGGACACCGGCGACGCCGATCTCGTCGTGCAGAAGGACGGCGAGGGTCGTCTCTATTACCGCCTCGGCCTGCGCTACGCGCCCGATGACCTGGATCTGGATCCTCTGGATCGTGGCTTCGTGGTGCAGCGCAGCTATGAGGCGGTCGGCGATCCCGGCGACGTGTGGCTCGACGACGACGGCGTCTGGCATGTCCTGGCCGGCGCCGAGGTGCGGGTCAACGTGACCATGGTCAACGACAGCCGGCGCACCAACATGGTGCTGATCGATCCGCTGGCTGCGGGCTTCGAGCCGCTCAACCCGGCGCTGGCGGTGACCGGCGACGTCGACGTCCGCGACGACTCCGGTTGGTGGTGGTGGACCTGG
>JAPONU010000337.1 GCA_026713745.1 bacterium | reverse complement strand
CTGTTGGTCAGCGTCGATTCGCAGGATCTCGTCGACGCTCTGCACGAGTACAAGGAACGAGCGCTCAAGACCCACATCGGGCGGACCATGCCGAAGTTCATGCTGAAGACCCCGTCCATGCGGCGCCGGGCCAAGCTGATCGATGAGGTGGTCGCCCGGGTCCAGCGGGTGCACACGCCCGCCCAGCGCGCCGGTTGCCCCCGTGACCTCGCCGACGATCTGCTGAGCCTGCACGCCAACGATTGCCAGTTGCTCCCGGAGTCGAATCTGCCCTTCGTGCTGTCGGCGCCGCTGATTGCCAGCATGTACGTGGGCGACCAACTCGGTTTCATCGTCCACGGGATGCTGGCCCGGCCGGAATTCCACGAGCTGATCCGCGCCGAGGCCGACGCCCTGTTCGCCGACGGCGATCCGGATCAGGAGCGCCTCGCCGGGCCGGCCACCGACGTGACGCGCCGCTTCATCATGGAGTGCATGCGCATGTACCCGATCGTGCCCGTCTCGATGCGGAACGTGATGAACGCCACCGTTGTCGAGGGCTACGAACTCCCCGAGGGGGCAAGGGTCCTCATCGCCTCGACGGCGGCGCACTACATGGGCGACCTGTTCCCCGACCCCTTCACGTTCGACATCGACCGCTACAAGGCGCCGCGCCGGGAGCACCTCGGCGTGGGCTACGCCCCCTACGGGCTGGGCACGCACAACTGCCTGGGCCGGCGCTGGACCGAGTTGCAGCTGGCGTTGAACCTACTGATGATCGTCCACTACTTCACCCTCGAGATCGCCCCGGTGGGTTACGAGTTGAAAATCAAGCCTTTTCCATCGATGTCGCCGGACAAGAAACTGAAGTTCAGGATCAGCGGGCAACGGCGGGAACTGCCCGTCTGACCGCCGCAGCCCGGCCGGCGCGACTAGGACGTGCCCGCGGCTCCGGTGTTGCGGCGGTGGATCTCCTCGGCGGCGACGTCGAGGTCGTCCCACATGCGCTGCACCTGCGAGCGCAGCCGCATGTTCTGGTAGGCACCCCAGATGGTCATCGCCGGGGGGACGACCAGGATGGAGACGATCAGCGAGTAGGCGATCGTGATGGCGGCGGTGATGCCGAGTTGCTGGGATCCCTCCAGCGGCGAGAACACCAGTACGCCGAACCCCAGCGCGGTCGTCAACGCGGAGCCCAGCAGTGTCGACCCTGTGGTGGAGAGCGTCCGGATCGCCGCCTGTTCCGGGTTGCGCAGGCGGGAGAACTCCTCGCGGTAACGGTGGATCACGTGGATGGTGTAGTCCACGCCGATCCCGATCGACAGCGCCGTGATGATCGAGGTGATCAGCGTGTAGGGAATGCCCACGAGGGCCATCGTGCCCAGCACCCAGATGAGGACCAGCACGATCGGCCCGACCGCAATGACGCCCAGCGTGGGCCGCCGCTGCGTGATCCAGAAGAAGAGGGCCAGGATGCCCAGCGCCACGGCGACCGTCGAGGCGATCGCCTCGGTCTGCCGGGACGTGATCTGCTTGGTGATCTCGACGCCGAGGATGCTCTCGGAGGTCGCGGTGATGGTCGTGTCGTCGCCGGCCCAGAGCGCCTCGATCTCGTCGTGGACACGCAACGTGGCCGCGGGGTTGTCGGTGTAGGCGGGGAACTGGATCAGCATCGTGTCAATGCCGTCGGGGTCGTTGACCAGGACGCGTGCCACCGCGGGATCTCTCGCCTCCAGCCTGTCGAGGACCTCCTGCATCAGGAGCGGGTCGAGTCGCACCCCGGCGGACGCGTCGCCGAAGAGCGCCGCCAGTTCCGGGTCGTACTTGTCGCCGGGTTGGCCGCTGTCGTGGGTCCAGTCCGCCACGAGTGACTGCAACGACCCTTCCAGCGGTCCCGCCGCGGCCGCCGGGCGGCGCCGGGGGTCCTCGAAGGCCTCCGCGAGTTCCTCGAGGTTCAGGAGCGTGCGGGTCTCGGTGGCCTCG
>JAPONU010000336.1 GCA_026713745.1 bacterium | reverse complement strand
GCCCTCACGTTAGAGGGCGCTCCGCTGCGATCGGCAGGTGCGTGTCCCTGCCGACTTGCGGCGGGTTGACCATGAGCAGGGTCGTTGCCCGGCCGGGGCAAGGTATGGATGCCTACAGCGGACAGTGCTCGCAGAGTTTGTGGAAAGCGAAAGATCAAGCAAACTTATGCTCCAGAAGCTGGTAGTGATGCGGCAGTTTCCCCCATGATCCGAAAGGTCTCTCATAAAGTGCGGATTACCAATCCCCGTCTTGTGGAGCCGGCTTCCACGAGGTCGCCAGAGGAGGTCACAGCCAGTGAGTGTCATGTCGCCAGAAACCATCGTCGAGGCCGCTGTGCCGGAGAGCATCCCCCAACCGTCCCCGGACGTCTCGGGCGCGAGCGATCCGGGCGATCCGAATGACCGGTTCGATGCCGAGGTGGAGTCCACCCACCGCTGGATGGCGGGGTCGCGGTTCGCGGGGCTGCGGAGGCTCTACTCGGCGCGCCAGGTGGTGGAGCAGCGGGGCGTGCTCGGCGCCGACCACACCGTTGCCCGGGTGGCGGCCGAGCGGTTCGGGGCGCTGCTGCGGAACCTGTTCGCGGCCCGCCGAAGCATCACCACCTTCGGGCCCTACTCGCCGGGGCAGGCGGTCGCCATGAAGCGGGCCGGCATCGAGGGCATCTACCTCGGCGGCTGGGCCACCTCCGCGAAGGGATCACTGCACGAGGATCCCGGCCCCGACCTGGCCGGCTACCCGCTCAGTTCGGTGCCCGACGAGGCTGCGGGAATCGTGCGTTCGCTGCTGGCCGCTGACCGCAACCAGAGCTTCACCCGGTCGCGGATGAGCGCGGAGGAACGGGCCGAGGTCCCCGAGGTGGACTACTCGCCCTTCATCATCGCCGATGCCGACACCGGCCACGGCGGCGACCCCCACGTCCGGAACCTCATCCGGCGCTTCGTGGAGGTGGGCGTGCCCGGCTACCACATCGAGGACCAGCGCCCGGGCCAGAAGAAGTGCGGACACCAGGGCGGCAAGGTGCTGGTGGGCTGCGATGAGCAGATCAAGCGCCTGAACGCGGCCCGCTTCCAACTCGACGTGATGGGCGTGGCCGGCATCATCGTGGCGCGCACCGACGCCGAGGCCGCCAGCCTGCTGGACAGCGCGGCCGACGAGCGTGACCAGCCCTTCGTTCTGGGCATCACCCGGCGCAACCTGCCCTCCTACAAGGCGGCATACCTGGCGGTGCTGCGTCGCCTTACCGGCGCGGGTGTTGAAGGCGCCAACGGTCACCTCCTGTACGCCCTCCCGGAGGCGCAGTATGAGCGTGCCGACGCCTGGTTGGATGCCGTCGGCGTGGGTGACGCCATCGCCTCCGCCGTCGAGGCCGACCGGGCCGCCACCGAGGCTCGCGCCGGGAACGTCGCCGAGGCCGCGACGAACGCATTCGTGGAAGCCTGGCAGGCCGCCGCGGGACTCTCCACGTACGCCGAGGCGGTGGCCGATCAGATCGCCGCCCGGACCGCCGAGGGCGCCGACATCGGCATCGGGGCCGCCGAGTGGATGGACTTCGCCCGCAACGCCGGCCTGGAATGCGCCCGGGAGCGAGCAGCCGAACTCGGCGTCGACACCTACTGGGACGCCGAGCCGGCACGCACACCCGAGGGCTACTACCAGGTCCAGGGAGGCATCGCTTACGCGGTGGCGAAGTCGCTGGCGGTCGCACCGTTCGCCGACGTTCTGTGGATGGAGACCAAGACGGCCGACCTGGCCGACGCCCGGGAGTTCGCCGAAGCCGTCCACGCCGTCTGGCCCGACAAGATGCTGGCCTACAACCTGTCCCCGTCGTTCAACTGGGACACCACCGGCATGAGTGACGCCGAGATGCGGGAGTTCCCCGCCGAGCTGGCCAAGCTGGGCTACGTGTTCAACTTCATCACCTACGGCGGCCACCAGATCGACGGCATGGCCGGCGAGGAGTTCGCCGCCTCCCTCGGCGAGGAGGGGATGCTGGCCCTCGCCAAGCTGCAGCGCCGCCTGCGACTGGTGGACTCGCCGTACCGCACCCCGCAGACGCTGGTCGGGGGCCCGCGGGCCGATGCCGCGCTGATGGCCTGCTCGGGTCGTACCGCCACCACGCGGGCGATGGGCAAAGGCTCCACGCAGTTCCAGCACCTGGTCCAGACAGAGGTGCCCACCGCCACCCTGGAGGGGTGGCTGGAGCAATGGGCCGACCACCACGGCCTGGGCGTGCGCCCGCGCGTGCGGCTCCGTCCCTGGAAGGCCCGCTCGGAGATCCTGGAACTGACCGTCACGGCCCCCGGCGGGCAGCCGGCGAACGGCAACGGCGCGGGTCAACCGCTCGGGAACATTGTCTTCGCGGTGCTGCGCGACCGCCGGGACCGCCCGATCCTGTCGGTGCGCGACCAGAACACGCTGGAGCCG
>JAPONU010000335.1 GCA_026713745.1 bacterium | reverse complement strand
TGGGCCGCGCTGGGGGCCACGCTGGCGATCGCCTTCGCCGTCGTGACGCGCCGCTACGAGGTGCTGCCGCTTGCCGTCTGGCTTCTGTGGTGGCCGCGGCGCACCTGGGTCGCCGCCGGCGCCTTCGCCTGGGCGAGCCTGCTGATCTTCGCGCCACTCGCCGCGCAGGTTCGCAACCCGCGGATACCCGGACTCGCCGAGGATCCGCCGCTGCTGGAGGCGACGACCGCCACCACCGAGAACACGGCCGGGCTGGTGTACCTGGATCGCGTGTTCGAGTACCCCACCGGCGAGGCGGCGTATTGCGGCTGGTCGCACCCGTGGCGCGCCACGGTCGCCTCCGACGGGCGCATCCGGCCGCTGTGGGGGCTCTACCGGGAGACCAGCCGGGCGGCGGAGTTCGTGGTGGCGGAGCAAGCGCTGCGCATCGGCGAGTTCGCCCGAGCGGCGGTGAACCGGCCGCACTGGTACAGGGCGTGGCTGGACTCCGGCGCCCGCTCGCTCGACAGGCCCGAGACGGCCCGGCTGCTGGGCGCCGGCTGGTACGGGGCTTGCGACCCGGTCGGGAGCATCACCGCCGAGCGGATCGCCGGGGTCGATGCCGCCGGTGTGACGGTCTCGACCCATCCGACCGAGCGGACGTGGCACGAGGCGGCGGTGAGGTGGTGGGTGCCCATCGCCACCGCGACCGCCGAGGACGGCGCCGCCGTTGCGGGGGTGCCGATCCTGTCGGGCCACGAGGCTAGGGGCCATCCACCCGGGCAAGCCGCGACGGGCGTGTCGCTGCACCGCGACGGCGACGCCCTCACCGTGGAGGCCGCCTCGGCGGGGTGGGTGTGGATCCGCGTGCCCTGGGACCCCGACTGGCGCTCGCTCGGCGGCACCCCGGTGCGCCTCGGGGGTCCCGGCCACCTGGTCGTGTGGGCCGACCGGGGAACCACCGAGTTGCGCTGGGGGGTGCCGCGAGCGGTGGACGTCGCGGCGGTCGCCACGACCGGGGCGGCGACCCTGGTCACGGCCGCCGCCGCGCTCGCCTGGCGGCGCCGCGACCCCGACGCCGCCCCGCATCGCGACGCCGGCTTCGCGGCGACGGAACCGGCAACGGCTCCGCCGGGCGCATGAGCCGACGAACAATGACCCGGCTGAAGGAGCGACGCTCGGCCATCGCACCGACCCCTCACACCCCACCGCCACACACCCACCAACCCACCGAACCACAACCACCGGCCACCGCGCCGACGCCCCACACCCCGCCGCCACGCCCATGAGCAACAGAACGGCCGCACCAGCGCCGGCACCATCTGAACCGCGGGAGCCGGCGCAGGACCGCGACCCGGAGGCGGCCGAGGACCGGCGAACGCAGCGCCGGCGCATGGCCGCGGTGTGGGCGGCCACCGGGAGTGCCCTGGCCGCCATGGTGGCCGTGACCTGGTACGGGGTGGCGCGCGCCGGCGGGCTGCCGCCCGGCGGCGACATGGCCGCGCACGCCGCGGCGGCGGAGTGGCTGCGCACCCTGCCGTGGTGGGACTGGCGGGGCTGGTCGGACTGGTTCTACGGCGGGCAGGCCCTCGGCGTGCACTACCCGCCGCTGGGTCATGCGCTGATCCGGTTCACCCACCCCGGCCACGGCCAGATGGCGGCGGTGGCGGTCGGCCTGCTGGTGCTGCTGCCCTGGGGCACGTGGCGGCTGGCGCGGGCGGTGGGCTTCGGGCCGCGCGGCCAGCGCGGGGCCGTCGGAGCGGTGCTGGCGCTGGCGGCGGTCTCCGGCTGGATGCACTGGATCCTGCCCGGCTTCCACCGGACGCCGACGGCCTTCGGCTCGTGGCCGCGCCTGGTGGCGATCGTGCTGGGCCTGTTCTGCGCGGCCTGGGCGGCGCGCTGCCGGAGCCCGCTGGCCTGCGGCGTGGTTGCGGGCATCGCCGCGCTGTTTAACGTCGCCGTCCTGCCGGGAGCGGCGCTGGTGTGCCTGGTGCTCGTGTCGACGTCGGGCGCCTCGCCGGGGCGCGCCGCCCGCTGGAGCCTCACCGCGGGAGCCTCGGCGCTGGCGGTGTGTTCCTGGTGGTTGGTGCCGTTCGTCGCCGGCCTGGACCGGCTGGTGCTGTGGGAGGCCTCGCTCGGCGATGCACTCGCCAACGCGGGCACTTGGGGGACGATCGTCACCGTGGCCGTGGGGGTCGGCGCGGCCTGGGCGGCCCGTAGCGGATCGCGACCGGCGCTGCGGTTGGCCGCGTGCGCCGCCGCCACCGTCCTGGCGGCGCTGGTGGGCGACCAACTCGACTTCCCGCGCACCGACTACTGGCTCACGGCGGCGTTGCTGGCGGCCGCGGCGGCCGTCGGCGGCGTGCTCGGCCCGGCTCTCGGAACCCGCGAGCCCGCGGCGCCTGGCTGTACGTGGCGCCTGTGCGGCGGTGTGGTGGCGGCGGGGCTCGCGGTCCTCACCCGGCACTGGGAGGTGCTGCCCCTCGCCGCCTGGTTGCTGTGGCCCCGGCCGCGGGCGTGGGTGGCCGCGGGCGCCGTCGCCTGGTTCGGTGTCCTCAGCTTCGTGCCCCTGTGGACACAATTCCGGGGTTGGACCGACCCGCCCCCGGCACCGGCGGGCCCGCTCGAGGAGGCGGCCGCCCAGGACGATGTCGCGGGGCTGGTCCACCTCGACGAGTTCGCCGGCCACCGCGCCGGCGGGATGTCACATTGCGCGTGGCCCCGGCCGTGGCAGGTCGCCGGGGCCACCGGCGGCCGCGTCCGCTCCCTGGACGGGCTGTTCCGGGAGAGCAGCCACGCCGCGGAGTTCATCGATTCGGATTGGAACCTGCTGCTCGGCGGGTTCCCCGGAACCTCGACAGTGCCTCGGCCGCACTGGCACGACGCCTGGCTGGAGTTGGGCGGGCCCGCCCTCGACACCCCCGCGGCGGCCGAGGCTCTGGGGGCGCGCTGGTTCGCGTCGTGCAACCCCGACGGCAGCGCCTCGCTGCGCGATCTGCCGGGGCGGATGGCCGTGGGCGTGACGGTGGTGCGCCACGGAGACGAGCAGGCGTGGCACCGCGACGCCGTGGAGTGGTGGATCATCGAGGTCGGGGGCCTGCCCGGCGGCGGCCACGCGGCGCTGCCGATCCTCGCCGGGGGCGACGGCGGCTCACGTCTCGCCGGGCAGGCGGCGACGGGGGTGTCGCTGCAACAGGAGCAGGATCGCCTGACCGTCGGCGCGGCGACCGCCGGCTGGGCATGGTTGCGCGTCCCCTGGGATCCCGACTGGCGCTCCATCGGTGACGCCCCGGTCCACAAGGGCGGACCCGGGCATCTCGTCGTGTGGGCCGAGGCGGGCGAGACCGAACTGCGCTGGTCGGTGCCGCGCTCGACCGACGTCGCCGCGGTCGCGGTCACCGGCGGTGCCGCGCTGGTGGCGTTGGCACTGTGGGCGGGCGAACGCCGCCGAGCCCGTGACGCAGGCACCAACTGAGGTGCGACACAGCCCGCCGTGGTGGTCATCGGCCGCAGTGCCTGGCGGTCGTCTCATTAAGTCTGATATGATCCGATATGTTGCCGCCGGCAACGGGCGCGTGGTAGTGTTTGGGTTGTGATCGAGGGCGCGCACGGCGCCGCGGTGGTGGCAAACCCTCCCGAGGAGGAGATCGACTACCCGTGGGGGGAGCCCGTGCCCGAGGGGATGCAACACTGGCAACAGTGCGCCGATGTGGCCCTGGCCCTGCGCGACTGGCTGCGGCGACAACCCGGCGGCGACCGCGCCGTGGTGTGCCACAACACCTGCATCTACTACACCGAAGGCGACAAGGGCGACGTCGTGGCGCCCGATGTGGCCGTCGCCTTCGGCGTGCACACCACCGAGGAACCCATGCACGTATACAAGGTCTGGGAGACCGGCGCGATGCCCGCCTGGGTGCTGGAGGTCGCCTCGCCGAGCACCGTACGCGGCGACGTGAGAGACAAGCCCGACCTCTACGCCGCCCTCGGCGTCGCCGAGTACTGGCGAACCGACCCCACCGAAGACGGCCTGCTCCACCCGCCCCTGCAGGGCGACCACCTCACCGGCGCACACCGGCGGCCCATCGCCGTCACCGCCGACGCCGACGGCACCCTGCGCGGCCACAGCGACGCACTCGGACTCGACCTGTGCTGGCGTGACGGCGAACTACGGCTGTTCGACCCCGCCACCGGCACACCGCTCCTCACCTACGACGACCAGGCCCAAGCACGAACCGCCGCCGAAACCCGCGCCGCGCGGGCCGAGGCCGAACTGGCGGCCCTCCGCCGACGCCTCGACCCGCAGCGCTGAGGGTGGCCGGCGGCGCTCGCACCGGGGCGCCGCCGAGCCCGACGGTCAACTACCCCGGGAGCCGATCAACCACCGCCGGGCCGCGCTGCTGAACCGTTGCGACCGGCTCGTGCCGAGAGCGGACTGACCCGTCCGGACCGCCATGCCGGACGACCCGAAGTCTCGAACGATCAACAGCCGCTCCAACGTCACCAACCCACACACACCACGCCCCCACCGCCGACGACGCCGCCTCATCTCCAACTGCGCTCAGAATAAGCATGACCCACCCGGCGGGAAGCCGCTGGGTGGCGAGGCGCCGACGGCCCATCGCGGTCACCGCCGACGCCGACGGCACCCTACGCGGCCACAGCCAACTGCTCGGACTCGACCGCACCTGGCGCGACGGCACGCTGCGCCTGTTCGACCCCCGCCAAGGGCACAACGCTGCTCACCGACGACGACCAAGCCGAAGCAACGAACCGCCGCCGAAACCCGCGCCGCTCGTGAGGCCGCTCACGCCGAGCGGACCGAGGCCAAGCCAGCGGCGCTGCGGCTGCGCCTAGACGCGTACCCGCCGCCCGCCTACGACGACCGCTAGGAGATTGCGCACACGGCCAGCGCATCATCCCCCGTGTCCGGGGCAGAACTTGCGGGATTCCAGGCGACCGCGGTACCACTCCGTTCGTCTTCCGGGCTGATCGACGTGGTAACGTCGTCAGTGATGTCGTCGTCATCCTCGCCAGTACCGCTGCCCGAATTCCTGAACACTGATATAACCGTAATTCCGGCGTCGCCGTAGGTAATCTCCAATCGCGTGCACTTGCGGTTGTAGTGCGATTTCCAGTGGTCCCAAGTTTTGACGCCAGTTGGCTGCTCACTAAGACCCTTGGCAGAGTCATCCACGATCTCTTGGGCCGCCACTCTCGCGGCGGTTTGGCGGGCGCTGGAGCCGCTGATCTGCTCGGAGGTTTCGTCGACGACGTTGGTGACGAGGACGACGGCGAGGGCGGCGAGGCCGGCCACGGCGGCGACGATGAGGAGCCATTCGAGGGTGGTGAGGCCGCTCTCGTCCTCCCTGCGCTGACGCAGGTGCCTTCGGAGGCGAGTCGGTCGTAGCCGGCCGTGCCGGTCGTTGGACTCGTGGGCCTCCGGGCAGTCCGTGGGAAGTGGCATCGTCGTTCCTCCGAGCGTTGCAAAGCGCCCCCGACGACTTCGTGAGGGGACGGTGACAGTCAAGTGTTGAGAATTGTACAGCACGTCCAGCGAATGTGGAACGCACCATGCGCTGACCCGTTGAGGACGAACCGGGCGAGCCGCAGGCGGACGAGCAGGAGATGACCACCGAGACCATCCCTCGGGTCGCCTGGGAGCAGTTCGCCACCAAGTCCGGCGTGGCGCTCGTGCGAGCCGAGGTGGAGGTGCTTCGGTCCGAGGTCAAGATCCATCGGACCGAATTCGACGCCGGGAACGACGATGCAATACCGGCCGCCCGGCGGCCGGGCCCACCGCCACCGGGAGGCATCCGGGCCTCGACACCGACGAGGCGGTAGTCGATACCTTTCGTCCCGCCCCGCCATCGTCGAGCTGCCGGGCGGGGCTCGTGCCGGCTCGATCCCATCGGGGCGAGCCGCCGAGCACGTCCTCCGGACGTGACATCGGTGGGATCGATGTAGGTGACTAGCCAAACCGGGGTTGACCTGCGGGAACAGTGTCACATCCCGACGGGATCAGGGGGGGTGGGCGATTCGCTCCAGTGCCTTAAGTAAACGATCCGCGCTACACGTCGACATCGACCTTCGCCACGTTTCCGTTCCCGACCGGCTTGGCGCCAGCCGTGTCCGCGATCGAGCACGCGGCCGATCCGCGTGCTACCGCTATAGCCACGGCAGCCGGACGCCTGGTCGAGTTGCGTGACCGCTGGCTCAATCCACCCGAGTTGGTCGGGTGGGCCGACGAGCCGGTTTCCGGTTATCCGAAGCGGCCGGTTCCTCGCGACGACCAGGCGACGAACGAGGTCAAGAAGCGCACCCTGACGAATCTCTACAACGCCCGCCCACAATGGCTCGCCGATGCGCACGAAGCCCTTGACGAGGCCGTGGCTGCCGCGTACGGCTGGCCAGCGGACATCTCCGACGAAGACGTTCTCCGCGAGTTGCTTGAACTCAATGGCGGCTAGCCGCGTCACAACCCACAGGCGTCGCTGGGGCCTCGCCGCGGCCGGCGGTCCAACCCGAAACCGACGACCGAGACCTGTGCGGCACGGCGTCGATAGTGACATGCCGACCGGACCCGTCGGACGGGTCCGGTCGGTTGTATTGGGGCGGGGCACCGCTTGGAGCGTCGTGCCGCATGCCGAACGGGTGTTCTTGGACCTGACGTGATCCGATAGCCTCCTGACGCAACTCCCCACGCTGTTCAACGCACGCTGGAGCCGAGTATGCGGATGATGCCGGTGAAATCGAAGTCCATCTGGAGGCGCATCTGGGTGAAGGTCGTGATGTGGGAGATCGCCGTGCGAATGCGGGAGCTACACGGCAACCCAGATGTCTGGTTTTTGGCGTCGCCAACGCCCTCCAAGTGTTCACCCTGGGAGCAGACGCGGGCATACGCAAGCGGCCTTGCTCAGTTCGATGCCGGAAGCGTCGTTGACGTGGCGAATCTCGAGGCGCGTACGCGTATCAATGCGGTACACGACTACTTCGCCGTTATGCGCACGGCGATGTCGAACCGCCGTGTCTACTCGCTCTATGCGATTTGCAGATCGACCATCGAGGCTTGCGCGTTCGCCACATGGGTATTCGATCCTGCCGCCGAATCTGCAGAGCGAGTGTTGAGGGGCCTGCAGCTCAGAAAACGGGCTCTTCGGATTTAAGCGGGGAGTCGGTGTCGCGGTGGCGGGGCGGGGGTCCGCGAGTGGTGGGTTGGGGGCCTCCAGAATCGGGGGTCTACGACTCCGAGTCAGGGGAGGCCCCCGGTGGAGAGCAACCCTACGCGTGTTTGCGAGTTGATTGTCGGTTTGGGTGATGTGGATGTTCTCGGCGTGGTCGACGAGTTCGACGGGCCGTTGGCGGTGCATATCGGGCTGCGGCGGGGTGGTGTGGTCGAAGGGTTCGGCGCCGGTGAGGTTGGTGGATCTGCCGGCGTTCGGCCGCCCGGTGGGCCTGGTGTGGCACAAGCGGCGCCGGCGGTGCCCGGCTGGGGATTGTGCGGTTGGGTCGTTCACCGAGGTTGCCGAGGAGATCGCGCCGGCGCGCTCGGCGCTGACGGCGCGGGCGGGCCGGTGGGCGACGGCCGCGGTGGGCCGCGACGGTCGGGCGGTGTCTGATGTGGCCGGCGAGTTGGGTTGTGACTGGCACACGGTGAACGGCGCGGTGATGGCGTGGGGTCAGGCGCTGTTGGACGCGGATTGTGGTCGGGTGGGCGACGTGTCGGCTCTGGGCCTCGACGAGACGCTGGTGGGACGCTAGGGCCGTTGGCGGACCCGCGTGTGGGCCACGTCGATC
Organism: bacterium; assembly: GCA_026713745.1. Taxonomy (GTDB): domain Bacteria; phylum Actinomycetota; class Acidimicrobiia; order Acidimicrobiales; family CATQHL01; genus VXNF01. Next base: position 322 of record JAPONU010000335.1, on the reverse strand, counting down.
GTGGACGTGACCGGCGGGCAACTCCTCGACGTTGTCGCAGGTCGCGGCGCCGCGGCGCCGACGGGGTGGCTGGTGAACCAACCCGAGGAATGGCGCGACAACATCACCTGGGGCACCCTGGACCTCTCCGGCGCCTACCGCAGCGCCTTCGAGGTGGCCCTGCCCCGGGCGCGCCAGGTCGCCGACCCGTTCGGTGTGATCCGCCTCGCCAACGACGCCGTCGACGAGACCCGCCGCAGAGTCCAGAACGACACGCTCGGCCACCGCGGCCGCAAAGGCGACCCCCTCTACCGAGTCCGGCGGCTGCTGCTGGCCGCCCACG
>JAPONU010000334.1 GCA_026713745.1 bacterium | reverse complement strand
CTGTTTGCTGTGCGGGCACTGCCACCACAAGGAGATCCACTCCAAACGCGGCGCCGAGATCACCCGCGGACCCCGCGGGAAACTCACCATGCAATACCCCGACCGCAAACCCCAACACATACCCCTGCGCTGCTGAACACCTCAACGGCGCCCCGACCGGGGACTCCGATAGCGCGGACCTCTCCCGAGCACGTAGCCCTGTGCTGTTGAACGCCTCAACCCGGCTGGCATCGGCGGGTTCGGCATCTCCCGACATCTCCCGGTATTACAAGGAGATTCACTCCAGACGCGGCGCCGAGATCACCCGCGGACCCCGCGGGAAACTCACCATGCAATACCCCGACCGCAAACCCCAACACATACCCCTCCGCTGCTGAACACCCCAACCCCGCCGGCCTCGGCGGGTTCGGCATCTCCCCGCGTTGGACCCAACCCGGACCTGAGCAACAAACCCCGACCCGGCACACACTCACAGCAAGTGCCTCCCGATCCGGGCCGGCAGACGCACAGCACCCCGGCCTTCGTTGAGCGGAGTCGAAGTGCGCAGGATTGTTGAGCCAAATCAACCCAGAGTGGCAGGTCCACTCGGACCTACGTTGTTGAGCGACCGCCGAAGTCGACCGGTGCTGCGGAGTTCTCGGGCGGGATTCGATGAGCGAGCACAGTGATGAGCGAGCACAGTGTCGAGAGTGTCCGTGTCGACCTCGCCGGGCAAAACCACCACCCCATCGGGGCTGCGACGGCCCGTCGAACGCACCAACCCGTAGCTGTCGAACTTCGACCAACTCCGCCGCAACACCGACCGGCGCCCTCAGCACCGACTCGTCCGACTCGCCATTGCCGTTACCCGACGACAGCATCGACACCAGGATCACCCACGGCGCCCTCAGCACCGACTCGTCCGACTCGCCATTGCCGTTACCCGACGACAGCATCGACACCAGGATCACCCACGGCGCCCTCAGCACCGACTCGTCCGACTCGCCCTCGCCATCACCCTGTCGATCTGCGCCAAACCCATCGACTGGCGCGACCGCTGGGACCCCGCCAAACCACCTACCCGCGCACGCTCTTAGGAGTGTGCTGAGTAATCCCCGAATCGGCCAATCCATCGCCGCGAAAGCCCTGGTAATGGGCTTGTCGGTTCGGCGAAATGGCCATTACTCACCACGCTCTTAGGCGGCGGTGCTCCGGTCTGCTTCATCGACGCCGTCCTGCCGGCGGGGGCCGCCACACCCGATGCCTACTCCGCCCAAGTCGAGGTGAGCCGCCTGGGCGCGGTTTCGACGAGGCTGGCGACTGGCTGCTGACGGCCCGTCAGACCTGTTCCATCAGAGACTCGAAGCGGCGGTAGCGGTCCTCGACGGGGCCCGTCCAGCGGGTGTCCGGCTCGACGATGCGCGCCGTGGCGGCCCAGCGGGCACCGTCGGCCAGGTCCGACTCCAACCCGGCGACTAGGCGGGCGGCGAAGGCGGCTCCGAGTGCCGCGCTCTCGGGGGTGGCGCCGGCGTGCACGGGGAGCCCGCAGCAGTCTGCGACAGCCTGAACCCACGGTCCCACCGCGGTGCCGCCGCCGGTGGCGACGATGCGGCGGGGCGGGATCGCCGCGGCCTCGATGTGGCGGCGCACCACGAACCCGGTGGCCTCCAGTGCCGCGCGCTGGAGGTGCACCTGCCGGTGGGTGGCCTCCAGCCCCAGAACAGATGCCGTGCGCGCCTTACCGGCGGTGGCCGTCCGCTCGGGGTGGATCGACGGGATCCAGACGGGTAGGTCGCCAGGATCGATGCCCGCCAGCAGGGTGGCGAATTCCTCGTCGCCCGGCGGGTCGCCCAGCAGCGCCCGCACCCGGTCCCGGAACAGCCCGCCGGCGTTGCTGGGGCCGCCGACGAGGAACCGGTCGGGAGCCACGTGGGGGATCGTCCAGAGGCCGTCGATTTCCAGCCAGGTGTCGGTAACGGCCCAGCACAGCAGGGTGCTGCCCAGGTGGACGAGAACATCGCCCACCTCGACCGGCCCGGCCACGGTCAACTCCGCAAGCCCGTCGGGTATGCCGGCGCCCAGGGGGATTCCCTCGACGTCAGCGGCCGGACCCCAGCCGGCGACGAGCGTCGGGAGTTGCCCCGGAGCGACGCCGAGTTCGCTGCAGAGCGCCGGATCCCAGCCTGTGCCGTCGAAGACCGGCATGGCGGTCATGGCGCTGGCGGTGTCCAGGGTCGCCACCCCGCTGAGGGCGTGGTTCACGACGGTCTGCGCCGGCCAGTACCCGGCGGCGTCGCGGTGGGAGCGGGCCAGATGGCGCAGGAATCCCAGCCACTCCTCGTTGCCCACCGGTGGCAGGCCGGCGATTGCCTCGCCGCGGGCGTCGCCGTACAGCAGACCCGCGCCCAGTGGCACGCCCCGGACGTCCACCGCGGTCAGCGACGGCACCATGGACGCTACGCACACCGCCCGCGGATCTCCCGCGTGGCGGACCTCCTCCCAGGCCGCCAGTGGTCCGGCACACCAGGCGCCGGCCGCGTCGTGTTCCAGCAGCCCCGGCGCCGGCACGTGCAGTTCGTGGGGACGGCGCGTCCGGGCCAGGATCGTCCCGGACCCGTCGACGGCCACGGCCTTGGTCGCCGTGGTCCCGACGTCGATACCGATCGTGACGGGTGGCCCGCCCCTGCCGCTCACGGCAGTGTCGCCCCCACGGGCGGAGCCGGGTGCTCCACATCGGGCGTCGCGACCTGCCGGGTCTCCGGGGAGGGGAGGGGCAGGCCGTCGAGGTAGGTGACCGTCCGGGTGGCGACGGCCGGAACCCGAGGGCCAGGCGTGACGATGCCGGTGAGGTTCAGCGGATCGGTCGCCGAGATCTCCACCCGTGTGCCGTCGCGCTCGCTGCGGCGCACGCGCCGCAACTCGTCGACGGCGCCCGGCAGCGCGAACTGCTCGCCACCGAATCCGGTGACGAAGCGGCCGCCGCGTACGACGCCGCGGGCCTCCAAGCGGCGCAGCGCCCACAGCACTTCCCGCCAGGGCAGAGCCAGAGTCTCCATCGCCCGGAGGTCGCGGAAGACGACTCCCCACCGTGCCAGGAGCTGCTCCGCGACCGCCTCGGCCAGCTCGTCGGGCTCGAAGCTGCCCTCGGGAGCGGCCAGCAGAGACCAGCGCCCCACCGGGCCGGTCAGGCCCTG
>JAPONU010000333.1 GCA_026713745.1 bacterium | reverse complement strand
GCGAAGGGAGCACGTCATGGGGTCCACCGCGGAGGTGATCCGGCCTGTTTCGCCATCCGAGGCTGCCTCGGCGTTCGGTGACGGTTCGGGGGTCGCCGTCCTGGCAGGCGGCACGCTCCTCGTGCCCGACCTGCACTTCGGTCGGGCTCGTCCCGAGCGGGTCATCATGTTGGGAGACGCCGGACTGAACCACGTCACGCGCTCGAACGGCACGGTGACCATCGGCGCCACGACTCCGGTCGCCGCCCTGGTCGGCGAATCCTCACCGCTCGGGCCGTGCGCCGCCTCGATCGGCGACAACGAGATTCGCGCCCAAGCCACCGCCGGGGGAAATCTGTGCGCCCCTGCGGGGTTCGGCGACCTGCAAGGACCGCTGCTGGCTCTGGGCGCCACGGCCCGCTCCGCCGGCGCCGGTGGCGAGCGCAGCGAGTCGCTGGAGGACTTCCTGGCGGACCGCTCCGGCCGGCTGCTGCTCGACGTCAGCTACGCCGAGGCCGCCGCGGGCGCCTTCGCGAGCCTGGGACGACCTCACGCTCACCACTACACCGTGATGGCCGTCTCCGGAGTGCGCACCACCGACGGTGCCACCCAGCTCGCCGTCGTCGGCGCCGGGGCGGTCGGTTCGAGGCTCCGGAGCGCCGAAGCGCTGGCGGGAGACGCCGAGGCCGCGGGCGAGGCGGCCGGCGGTGCAGTGAATCCATCCGACGATCCGCTGGCGTCGGGCTGGTACCGGGCGCGCACCCTGCCCGCCCTGGTGAGGCAGGTCCTCAGCGAGTTGGAGGCAAGCGCGTGAACATCGTCGTCAACGGCAACAACCGGACGGTGGAGAGCCCACCGCTCACTCCCCTGCTGCACGTGCTGCGGGAGGAACTGGACGTTCTCGGCCCCAAGGCCGGCTGCGAGAACGGCGGATGCGGCGCCTGCACGGTGCTCATCGACGGCGCCCCGCGGCGCTCCTGCCTCACGGCAGTGGGGTCGGTCCCCGATGCGGAGGTGACCACCGTGGAGGGGCTCGGAGCGCCCGAGAGCATGTCGGATGTGCAGCAGGCGTTCGTGCACTACTGCGCGGCGCAGTGCGGCTTTTGCACGCCCGGGATGATCATCGCCGCCACCGCGTACCTCGAGGGCGGTGGCAGCGCCGACCGGACCGAGATCAGCGAGGCGCTGGCCGGCCACGTTTGCCGCTGCACCGGCTACCTGAAGATCCTGGACGCCGTGGCGGCAGCCCGCGACGGCAACTTCGACCTCTCCACGACTGCGGAGAGCCCGCACACCACCGTTCTGACCTGACCACTCCAACAGACGGACGACCGCCACCGGCGGTTCGGCCGCCGCAGCACAACAAGATCCCGCTACAGAAGGCGAGGGGCACGACATGAAGGCAGTAGGAGCACGTCTACCTCGCTACGACGGGGTCGGCCACGCCACCGGCCGCACTGTCTACGTGGACGACGTCCGCGTGAACCGCATGCTGCACACCAAGGCGCTGCGCTCGCCGCACCACCATGCCGCCATCAAGCGGCTCGACACGTCGCGGGCCGAACAGATGCCCGGCGTTGCGGCCATCGTCACGCACACCGACGTGCCGCTGCTGACCTACGGCCACCTGTCGGCGCTGGGAATCCCCGCCGACGAGCCGCTGCTGGCCTCCGAGGACGTCCGCTACAAGGGCCAGCCCATCGCGGTGGTGGCCGCCACCGACACCGACGCCGCGCAGGCCGCGGTGGACGCCATCGACATCGAGTTCGAAGAGTTGCCGGCGCTGTTCGACATGCGCAAGTCGTTCGACGACGACGCCCCGCAGATCCACCACTGGGGCACCATCTACCCCCACTTCGAGGGTGAGATGAACGTCCGGCAGATCCGCAAGGGCAACGTCGAGCAGGCTTTCGAGCAGGCCGATCGGATCATCTCGGGCGTCTACCGCCCCGCCGCCATCGAGCAGATGCCCCTCGAGACCCAGGTGGGCTTGGCGGTGCCAGAGCCCGACGGGCGCATGACGATCTACTCCTGCACGCAGGCGCTGTACTTCTCCATGGGAGTCGTGGCGGCGCACCTGCAGTTGCCGCTGAACAAGCTGAAGTTCGTGGGCGGCACCGTGGGCGGCGGCTTCGGCGGCAAGGTGGACACCGCCACCGAGACCCTGTGCGCCCTGCTGGCCCAGAAGTCCGGCCGTCCCGTGAAGTGGCGCTGGACCCGCGAGGAGGAGTTCCTGTGCTCCAGCACGCGGGCGCCTTGGCACATGGAGATCATCGACGGGGTAACCAGCGACGGCTGGATCCTGGGTCGCAAGATGCTGACGCTGCACGACGCCGGCGGGTACGCCCGCTTCTCGCCCTACGGGGTCACCAAGCACAGCTTCCACCACACCGGCGCCTACACCATCCCCAACCTGCACTTCGACGGCTACGTGTGCTTCACCAACCGCACGCCCACCTCGGCCATGCGGGGCTACGGCGTGACCTCGGTGTCCTTCGCCGTGGAGACCCACATGAGCCGGATCGCGACCGAGCTCGGCGTCGACCCGTACGAATTGCGTCTCAAGAACGCAAACCGCATCGGCGACACCTCGCCGAACGGCATCCGCTACATGGACCCGTCGACGGTGGACGTGCTGCACGCCATCGCCGACGCCACCGACGCCGAACTGGCGGCGCCCTACAGCGACGCCACCCGCGAGATGCGCGAGGGCGAATGGCTGCCCGAGCATCTTGTCGGCCAACTCAGCCACTCGGAGGATCACTGATGGCCATCCACACCGGGCGCGGCATCGCGTCCATCGAATACCCCACCGGCATGAATCAGAACGGCGACCCGTCGCAGGCCTGGATCAAGGTCAAGCCCGACGGCCGCATCGACGTGTTCAGCGGCACGAGCGACATCGGCAACGGCTCGAAGACCATCCAGTCACAGATCGTGGCCGACACCATCGGGGTGCCGTACGACTGGGTCACCTATGACAACTCCAACACCGACTCCTCGCCGGTGTGCACCGGCACCTTCGCCTCGCGCGCCACGTTCGTGGCCGGCAAGGCGGTGCTGAAGGCCGCCCAGCGCGTCCGGGAGCGCATCCTGGAGGTGGCCGGCCAGGAGATGGAGATCAGCCCCGAGGACCTCGAGATCGACGACGGCGAGGTGATGGCCAAGGGCGCTCCCACGAAGAAGCTGAACGTCGGCGACGTGGCGGCCGCCGCCACCTGGGGCCACGGTGAACTCATCACCGGCACCGGCGCCCAGTTGAACCCATACGCCGCAATTTCGGACCCCACTACCGGCGAGGTGGACGGCGTGCCCCACGCCGCCATCTCCTATGCCGCCTGCGCTGCCGAGGTGGAGGTGAACGACGAGACCGGCGAGATTCGGGTGGTGAATCTGACGCAGGCCTACGACGTGGGCAAGGCCATCAACCCGGCGCTGGTGGAGGGCCAGATCGAGGGTGGTGCCATCATGGGCCTCGGCCTCGGGGTGCTGGAGGACAGTTACCCGTACTACCCGTCGGCGGAGCACCGCGGCGGCGACTTCGGCAGCTACTACAACCCGTCCAGCGCCGACCTGCCCGAACTGCACAACATCATCATCGAGAACCCGTCCGCCGATGGGCCCTACGGCGCCAAGGGCATCGGCGAGATGTCCAACAACGCCCAGCCTGCGGCCATCGCCACTGCCGTGTACGACGCCATCGGCGTGTGGGTGACCGAGTTGCCCATCACTCCCGAGCGGGTGCTGAAGGCCATCGACGCCCGCGACGCCGGTGGCGGGCCCCGCCGCGAGGGCAAGCACGTGATCTTCGACGAGGAGTTGTCCATCAACACCGTCGGCACCGGCAAGACCTGGACGGCGGGGGTCTGAGCGGCCACGCGAAGGCGGCGCCGGCGGCCCTGGAGATCCGATGAGTTCCGACGACGCCACCCCGTCACCGTTCCGCACCTGGAACGGTGTGGAGGCGCTCGAATTCTTCCCCGGCGTGCACCTGCATGCCATCGGCGGCGAGCAGGTGCTGCTCTGCCGGGTGACGTACGAGCCCGGCACCACGGTGGCCCGCCACCACCACGAGGCCACCGAACAGATCGTGGTGCTGACCGAGGGCGAGATGACCCTCATGATCGGCGACGAGGAACGTCACCTGGTCGCCGGCGACACCGCCGTCATGAACCGCGGCGTGCCGCACGAGTTGTACTCCGAGACGGGATGCACCTTCATCGAGGCCCTCGCCCCGGTGCCGCGGGACCACGTCCCCGACTTCGACCGCGACCTGGTGCTCGGAGAGTTGGGGTCCAGCCTGCACGTGGAGCGCTAGACCTGCCCCACGACCACACCTGACCTGCCCCTCGACCACACCTGAGTTCGACCGGCGGCTCAGCCCCGGGTTTCCGGCCCCGGATCGAGTCCGGGGCAGGCTCTTCGCCGGAATGCCGGCCAGTGGAACCGGGGCACCGGATCAGGCCCCTCGAAGGACACGGGAGAGACGGTAGGCGATCCGGGCCTCGCGGTCGGTGCGGTACTCGCGGTCGTCTGCGGCGCGCAGGATACGGCGACTGGATCGCACACCCAGCCAGCGGAGCGGTTCCGGCTCCCAGACTCGGGTGATGGATCCCACCCACGGCAGGCTGGTGCGCTCGGTGTCCGCCCCCAGGATCAGTTCCGCCATCGTCCGCCCCGCGAGGTTGGCGCAGGCCACGCCGGTGCCGACATAGCCGCCGAAGACGCCCAGTCCCGATTCGCGGTGGAACGTGAGGCCCGGCAGCCAGTTGCGCGGAATCGCCAGCACGCCTCCCCAGCGGTGGGTGATCCGGGCACCGGCAAGCTGCGGCAGCAGTTCGACCAGCGTGTCATGAATGAGCCGGTGTGACGGTTCGTTCAGCTCGGTCCGCTGGTCGATGCGGGAGCCGTACAGGTAGGGCACGCCGCGGCCACCGAAGGCGATGCGGTCATCGGCGGTGCGTTGGCCGTAGATCACCATGTGGCGATCGTCGGAGAAGGTGGGGCGGCCCGCCAGGCCGATCTCGGCGATCACATTGGGCGGCAGCGGCTCGGTCGCGATCATCAGGGAGTACACGGGCAGCAGCGCCCGGCGCTGACCGGCGAGGTCGCGGGTGTACGCCTCGGTGGCCCGCACGACGACATCGGCGGTGACTGTGCCGTGCTCGGTGAAGATGCGGCCCGGGCAGAGTCCGGAGACCGCCGTTCCCTCGTAGATCGCCACGCCGGCGGCTTCGGCGACATCGGCGAGTCCCCGGACGAGCTTGGCCGGGTCGAGCGCGGCCGACGGCCCCAGCTGGATCCCCGACCGCACCTCGGTGGCGTCGAGGTACTGACGCGCCTCGCCGGCGTCGAGCAAACGGATCTCGTCGTCGGTGAACCCCTGGGCGCGCGATTCGTCGATCTCTTCGCGCTGGCGCTTGGCCTGTGGCTCATTGCGCGCCACGCGGATCGTGCCGCCCTTGGCGTAGTCGCACCGGATTCCCTCGGCCCTCGAGACGCGCTCGATCTCGTCGACGCCATCGAAGACCGCCCGGATCAGGCGCATCGCCTCTGCGTGCGAGGACCGGCGGGCGTAGCGAGCGATCGTCCCCCCGGTGGATCCACCGAGTTCACCGCAGGCCCAGCCGCCGTTGCGACCTGATGCCCCGAACCCGCAGTAGTCGCGCTCCAGCACAGCGATGCGCAGTGACGGATCCGCTCGGACGAGGTAGTACGCGGTCCACAGCCCGCTGAACCCTCCGCCGACGATGGCGACGTCGACCTGCCGGTCACCGTCGAGCGCCGGTCGGGGCCGGATCGGCGGATCGAGCCGGTCGAGCCAGAGTGAGGTGGGCGTGGCGTCGGCGACTGTTGACATCGTTCGTGACGGTAGATCGCTACTGCTCGGATAGCAAGCCATCTGGTGACTACTATTCGGAATCCATTGTAATGATGCACCGATGCCTCGGTTTTGGTAGTGTGCGGACCGGGCAGATCGGCGCCCGGCGATCCGCCCCCGGAAGCGAGGCAGCGTGGGCTCGATCAAACTTGTCATCGACGTTCCCGGCCCGAACCGCCGTGCTCTGGTGAAGCGGGATGCCGTGGCCGTCTCCGCCGGCGTCGCCCAATTGGTCATCGCAACCGGCAAGGCTCGGCCGTGATGGACAAGGCTTTCGCAACCGCAACCCTCCGGCGGAGCGCTGCATGAGAAGGCCGCCACTGCGGGTCCTGGACGCCGCGGGATCGCCGGGAGAGATCGGCGCTGCGCACGGCCGGGCCCACGCGGCGGAGATCAGGGCCTACGCCGCAGACCGCGTGCAGATCGTGGCATCGGGGATGTGGACCGGGACGCCGCTGACACGAGCCGACGTGCTCGACATCGCCCACTCGATGCTCCCGGCCCACGAGTCCTTCGACGGCGACCTCCATGCCGAGATGGAGGCAATGGCGGGTGCCGCCGGGATCTCGCCGGCCGAAGCCATCGTCGTCGGCGGATTCACCGACTTCGTCGACACCGTCCGGGCCGTCGCCGGCAAGGTCGAAGCCGCGGTGGCCACCGAGGACGGCTGCACCGCGGTGCTGGTGCCCGACGGGCGCGCCGGCGGAGCCGGCTTCCTGGCCCAGACCTGGGACATGCACGCCTCGGCCACCGACCACGTGCTGATGCTGCGACTCCGCCCCGCCGGCGCCCCGGCGGCGCGCATCTTCACCACCACCGGGTGCCTCGGCCAGATCGGCATGAACAGCGAGGGGCTCTGCGTCGGCATCAACAACCTGGCCGGCACCGACGGGGGCCGCGGGGTTGCGTGGCCGTCGGTGGTGCGGGGGATGCTGAAGTGCGCCACCGCCGGCGAGGCGCTGGACCTCCTGCTCGGCGCCGAACTGGCAGGCGCCCACAACTACCTGATCCTCGACCGTCACGGTGACGGTTTCAGCACCGAGGCCATGCCGTCGGTGCGGCCGGTCCGGGCGCTCGGCGACGAGCCGCTCGTGCACACCAACCACACGCTCGACGCCACCGCCGGGACCGTGCAGGTCGACCGGGACCCACGGCTGCTGCAGAGTTCATATGCCCGCCTTGCCACCGCCACCGACCTGCTGGCGGACGGGGACGTGAACGCGGAACGCCTCTTCGACCTGACCCGCGAGCCGTCGGCCATCTGCGTGACGGCGAAGGCGCCGTTTCACATCGAGTCCAGTGGGGCAGCGGTGATGCGACCCCGGACCGGCGACTTCTGGGCCTGCTGGGGCCGGCCGGCGGAGAACGACTTCCAGCGGATCGAGGCTCCCGGTGTCTGACCCGCACATTGTCATGGTCGGCGAACGCTCCGGGCTCGGCTACGCCCACATCCACCGCGAGTGGGCCGCGGACCTCGCCGCCCTGGAACTCGCCTCGTACCCGACCGCCGATCCCGGCGATCTCTACGACGAGCCGAGCCTGCTGCTGCTGGCAGAGGACTTCGCAGGCGGCTGCTTCGCGGCGTTCGACGGCGACCTGCTGGTGGCGATGGGACTGGGGGTCCGGACCCATTTCGACCTCGACGACCCCCAGCACACGATCGGCGACATCGTCCCGCACGACAACAGCGGCAGCGGGCACGTGCCCGACGGCGACTGGTACTACGGCACCGGAATCTCGACCCGCCCCGAGTACCGGCGCCGGGGCGTCGGCTCGGAGCTCTACGTGCTCCGCAAGCAGGTGTGCCGCGACCTGAATCTGCGCGGAATCGTGGCGGGCGGCGTGATCCCCGGCTACGCCGCCCACAAGGACCGGATGAGCGCGGACGCCTATATCGCCGAGGTGCGCGCCGGGCGGCTCTACGACCCCACCCTCAGCTTCCAGCTGAGAAACGGCTTCGAGGCTCCGTGCGCGCTGGCCGGCTACATCGAGGACCCGGCGGTGGACAACTTCGCGGCGCTCATCATCTGGCACAACCCCGACCACAGTGCAGCCGCGAGCGGGAGGGTCGCATGATCGACGAGACGGACCGCGAGATCATTAAGTACCTGCAGACCGACGGCCGCATGGCGTACTCGACGCTCGGACGCCTGATCGGGCTGTCGGATGCGGCCACCCGCCAACGCGTCCGGCGGCTGACCGCGGGCGGCGTGATCGACATCGTGGCGGTCACCGACCCGGTCAAGATCGGCCTCGGCTACCAGGCACTCCTCGGCATCACGGTCACCGACGACGCCCGGAAGCTGGCCGCCGAGATCGGCGCCCTGGACGACGCGGTCTACGTCGTGATGACCGCCGGACGCTACGACCTGATCGTGGAGCTCGTGTGTGTCGACGGCGACACCTTCGTTGCCCACGTGAACCGGATCCGCACCATGGACGGCATAGAGGGCGTGGAGACCCTCCCGTACCTCGGCATCACCAAGCAGACCTACGACTGGGGCGTGGGATGAGCACCGAGCGCCTCGAGGGCGACCAGGCGTTCCGCAGTTCGGAGCT
>JAPONU010000332.1 GCA_026713745.1 bacterium | reverse complement strand
GATCCGGCGTCTCACCGCCGAAGGGGTCGCGGTGTCGCTGGGGCACAGCGGCGCGACGGCGGCGCAGACCGAGGCGGCCGTCAGCGCGGGCGCCGCCGCGTTCACGCACCTGTTCAACGCGATGGCGCCCCTCCACCACCGGGAGGTCGGCATCGCCGGGGTGGCGCTGCTCGGCTCCGGGACCCGGCTGTCGCTGATCCCCGACGGCCACCATGTCAGCGACGAGGCGCTCGACCTGGCGTGGCGTCTCGCCGGCGCCGACCGCATCTTCCTGGTCACCGACTCCATGGCCGGAACGGAGGCACCCCACCCGGGCATCTACCGGATCGGGGAGACCAGCGCCCGCTGCGACGCGGCGGCACGCCACAGCAGCGGGGGACTGGCCGGCTCGCTCCTGACGTTCCCCGACGGGGCGCGGCGGTTCCGGCGGGCGACGGGCGCCACCTGGGATCAGATGGCGAAGGTCACGTCGGCCAACGCCGCCGCCCTCCTCGGCGACGACAGCCGCGGCGAAGTGGCGGCCGGCAAGCGGGCGGACATCGCCATCGTGGACGCCGACTTCGAGCCGGTGGCCACCATCGCGGGCGGATCGGTCGCCTACCGGCGGCCTCACCGGGCCGGACGTGTGTCCCGCCCCGCCGTGCCGACCGCCGTCGGCGTGGACATCGGCGGCACGTTCTTCAAGGCGGCGCTCCTCGACGGCATGCGACCGGGGAAGGTGCAGCGGCGGACCACGGGGCAGGATCGGCCTTCCGACGAGGTCCTGGCCGAGGTCCGCCAGGTCGTCGACGACCTCATCGGTGGCGCCACCGGGGACGTGGTCGGTGTGGGGATCGCCTGCCCCGGTGTCGTCGATGCCGGCGCGGGAACCGTGATCGAGGCGACGAACCTCGGCTGGCGCTCCGTGGACGTGGTCGCGGGGATCGGTGCCGACCTGCCGGTGCCCGTCACGATCGAGCACGACGTCTACCTCGGGGCGCTGGCCGAATGGGAGGCCGGCTGCGGGGTCGGGCGCGAGTCGATGCTCTACGTCTCCATCGGAACCGGCGTGGCGTCCCGCCTGTTCACCCCGGCGGGCACGTACCGCGGTCGTCTCGGTCTCGCCGGCGAGATGGGCCTCATCGCCTTCGGTGACGACGCCAAGGTTCTGGAGTCGGTCGCATCGGCCCGGGCGATCTCCGAGGAGTACTCGTGGCTGACGGGCAGGCAGGCATCCGCCGAGAGCATCGTCGCCGCCCGGCGTGACGATCCCGCAGCCGCCCGGGTCTGGTCGGCCGGCATCGAAGCGCTCGCCCGCGGGATCGCCGCGGCGGTGCTCCTGGAGGACCCGGAGATCGTGGTCGTCGGGGGCGGAGTCTCCAACGCCGGCAGCGAACTGCTCGACACGCTGCAGCCACGCGTGGCGGAGTTGGTGCTGGAGCTACGCGTGCCGACGGCGATCGTCCGGGCGACGCACGGACCTCACAGCGGGGTCGTCGGCGCCGCCATCCACGCCGGGGCGAAGTCTGCGCTGAGAGCGTTCTGATCCTTCAGGAGTTCATCGGCGAGTTCCTGCCGCGCGCGATGGATCTCGAACAGCTTGTCATCGGGGACTTCCGCGCACCCGATCAACGCTTCCAACGCCTGACGGCGACTCGG
>JAPONU010000331.1 GCA_026713745.1 bacterium | reverse complement strand
GCACGACGAAGATCCTCTACGACACCGGTGCGTAGGCCACGCACTCGATCTCGACGAGGATGTTGCCGTAGATCTTCGCCCCGACGGTGGTGCGGGTGGGCGGCTCGGTCGGGAAGTACTCCAGGTACACCTCGTTGTAGGAGTGGAAATGTCGGTCGACGTCGCGCAGGAACGTGTTGACCTTGACCACGTCGGACATCCGGCCCCCGGCGGCCTCGAGGGCGGTCTTGATGTTCTCGAGCGTCTGGCGGGTCTCGGCCGTGATGCCGCCCTCGACGAGAGCGCCCGGTTGCCAACTGCCGTCATCGCCGGTCGGCGGGCTACCCGGTAGCAGCCCGGCGTTGCCGGACACGAACAGGAAGTCTCCCGCCCTGATGACCGGCGACAGGAAGGGGTGCCCCGGCGGGCCGTCCGGGACCTCGTAGACGCGCTTCATGGGCCCTCCAGAGGATCTTCGCGGTCGGTTCGGAGACTGTAGACGCGGTGTCCCCGTCCCGTTCGCAGGCGGATCCGTCGGGACGGGCACGCGTCCGGCCCCGCCCGCAGCGGGCTCGCCGTACAGCCGTACGCCGCACGCCCCCGAGCCTGGTCGCCCCGTCCACGGGAGGCCCTGCGCACGTTCGTGCCGGGCCTGGTTCCCCGCACTGGGCCGCTCCGTCCACGGGAGGTCCTGCGCACGTTCGTGCAGCCGGCACCGGCGCCTGGTCCCGGCCCCGCCCGCAGGTAGCTTCGACTACGGTCCGAAGCCGTGGGGGTCCCCCGTTCGGAGCTGTGCGAGCGCTTCCGGCGCATTCCGATGACCGCGGTTTGCGACGCCATCTACCGGGCGGGCCGCACCGAGCGGGTGCTGCCGTCGTACCTCCGGCCGCTATTCCCCACCCAGCGGATCGTCGGGATCGCCCGCACCGTGCAGGGTGTCGGCTTCGACGAGCGCCGACCGTGGGACGAGGGCGTCAAGCGCATCCAGTCGTACCTGCGCATGTTCGACGGCATCGGGCCCGACGACGTGCTGGTGTCGGTCAACGGTGACAGCCCGGTCGGACACTTCGGCGAACTCACCGGCAACGCCGCGCAGGTGCACGGCTGCGTCGGCGTGATCCTCGACGGCAATCTGCGCGACACCGATGGCCTGCGCGACATCGGCCTGCAGGTCTTCTACCGGGACATGTCCCCGCTGAACGCCATCGGCCGCTGGGAGATGGCGGCCACGCAGGTGCCGGTGACCATCGGCGACGTGGAGATCCACCCCGGCGACGTGATCCACGCCGACTTCGACGGGATCCTGGTGATCCCGTCCGGGGAGGCCACCCAGGTGCTCCTGGACTCCGAGACGGTGATGGCCGGCGAGGACCTCGTGCGCGGCGACATGCGCGAGGGGCTGTCCCCGGCGGAAGGGCTCAAGAAGCACGGCTACATCTGATGACCGCTGAGGCAACTGAAGTGCTCCCGGCCACCTGCTCCGTCATCCCGGCGGAGGTCGGAATCCGCGGTCGAACCGCACCGCTCACATCTTCGACCGATCGTTGCGGGATCTCCGCGGGAGCCGTCAACTCGCCGCCGGACGACCGAAGCGGCGGCTGACCTCATGGCCGAGCGCACGCCGATCGTCGTGCCGCACTCCGGCGTGGTGGAGACCGTGTTCATCGTTGAGTGGCTGCGCGCCACCGGCGAGCGCGTGGAGGAAGGTGAGGAGGTGGTGACCGTCGAGTCGGAGAAGGCCGAGACGGCGATCGAGGCACCGGCCACCGGCACGCTGGAGATCCTCATCGCTGCCGACCCCGAAGCCGATGTGGAGGTCGACGTCGGCACGACTCTCGGTCACGTGCTGGCGTGAGGGTCACCCGGCGGCCTGCCATGCCCGGCCAAGCACTCCGGCTGGTCGGTCCAGCATCCGAGGACGTGCCCCATGTCCGATGAAGCTGCGACCCTCCCAACGCGGTTCTCGCTAGCCGGCCGGGTCGCCCTCGTCACCGGCGCGGCCAGCGGGCTGGGTCGGGCCATCGCCATCGGTTTCGCCGACGCGGGGGCCCGGGTGCGCTGCGTCGACCGTGACGCCGAGGGCAACGACGAGGTGGCCCGGTCGATCGGCGAGGCGGCCGATTCCTGCACCGCGGATGTGACCGACGCCGAGGTGGTCACCGCGGCCGTCGACGGGTTGGTTGCCGATGCCGGGCGGATCGACGTGCTCGTGAACAGTGCCGGCATCGGGGGACGCGCCCCCGCCGTGGACTACCCCGAGGAACTGTGGGACTCGGTGATGGAGATCAACCTGCGCGGCACGTACCTCGTCTGCCGGGCGGCGGGGCGACACATGGTGGCCGCCGGCTCGGGGTCGATCATCAACATCGCCTCGGTCACCGGCTTGGCCGGCGTCCCGGGCAGCCTCGGCTACCAGGCCTCCAAGGGCGGGGTCGTGGCGCTCACCCGCACCCTCGCCATCGAGTGGGCGCCGCAGGGCGTGCGGGTCAATGCCATCGCCCCGTCGCAGTTCGAGTCGGCCATCGTGCTGGCCCAGTGGGAGAAGGAGCCGGGCATGCGGGCCGACTGGGAGTCGCGCACACCACTCGGCCGGATCGGTCAGCCCGATGAGATCGTCGGCCCCGCCGTCTTCCTGGCCTCCGAGGCGGCGGCCATGGTGACCGGGCACATCCTGGCCGTCGACGGCGGCTACCTGGCCCAGTGATCGAACGACGCCGTCGGGGGTTTCGTCTCGGTAGCCGCGGCGGTTCGGCTCGGACGGGGGCGGGCAGCCGGTCGATGGCGCCGCCGATCGTTCCCTCGCCGCCGGCTGATCGCGGCGAGAGAGCCGCGCGGTGAATCCGCCGACCGGGGCGGCCACGCTCGCCGGGCTGGACGAGGCGACGGCTCGCTCGATTCATCGCACGATGGTGCGCATCCGGGTCTTCGAGACACGGGTGACGGAGTTGTTCGCGGCGGGACGGCTGCCCGGGTTCGTGCACACCTACCTGGGCCAGGAGGCGATCGCCGCGGCGACCTGCGCGCACCTGACCGACGACGACTACATCACCTCCACCCACCGGGGCCACGGCCATGCCATCGCCAAGGGCATGGCTACCGACCGGCTGATGGCGGAGCTTTTCGGCAGGGAGACGGGTGCCAATCGGGGACGGGGCGGGTCGATGCACGTGGCCGACTT
>JAPONU010000330.1 GCA_026713745.1 bacterium | reverse complement strand
TCAACATTCGTTCGGCTATGTTCTTGGACGGATCGAAAACGGCTGGGCTGCTCTGCCGAATCTGGCGGCCGGGCAACACGAAGAGCCCGGGAGCTGCGGGATAACGTCACCGCCTACGACGCTGCTACGACGCTGCTACGACGCTGCTACGTCGCTGCTACGTCGCCGTTGCTGAGGCGCTGGGCTGCCCCCTGCTGACCGCCGATGCCCGACTCTCCCGTGCCGGCGGCCCCAGTTGCGATATCGAACTCATCGGCGCCTGACTCGTGCCGGCGGCGTCGGCCGCGCTGGGGGACTTCAGGGTCTGCTCGGCGGGTCTCCGGGGGTCACCTCGGCTGGGTCGGAGATGCTGGCAGTACTCACACGCAGGCGCCGCCCGATCGCTGCGAGGGCGGCGTCCATCTGGTCCAGGCGCGAATGGTGCTCCACGTCCAGGACGCGGTCTACTTGTGGCATGTGCCAGCCCAGCCGGCGAGCCAGTTCCGCCTTGCCGACGCCCTGCTCGCACATGGCTTGGTAGAGGCGGACTTTCACGGCCGTGAGCGTCGGCAGAACGGCGTAGGCTTCGCCGCTCGATGGCGGGGGGATGTCCTTGCGGTCGTGGATGCGGGCGGCGATCGCCTCCTCGAGCGCGTGCGCCGCGCGGGCAATGGCCTCCTCGCGGTCCTCCCCGAAGGTGGTCAGCTCGGGGAAGTCGGGGGACGTCGCCAATACGGTGCCGTCGTCATTCTCGAGCACGATCGGATAGGCGAGCATCCAGGTCCTTCTTGATCTTGGCGACGAGCCCACGCCCCAACGCCTTGCGCCCGCCGTGCATCGGCAACTGGCTGGTGCGGTTCCCTCGCCGGACGGTGAGATGGCCACTGCCGCCCTTGTGGGTGTGAAAGGTGCAACCTTGCTTCCGCAGCCGGCGGCGCAACTCACCGGCGTTCGTTTTGGACCATGATATACAACACTTCTGTTGTCTCCAGGTTCTCGCCGGCGTCGGTGGCAGGATCGGTCGTGGGGCGGAGAGTCGGTATGCGCATTGCCCTGCCCCCGACTCCGGGACGGGCGATAATCGAGGCCGTGATGGCTCCAGGCGTCTTAGGGACCGATTGCCATGCGGCAACGCCCACGCCCGGACTGTCGCAAGAGTTATTACAACGAGTTACAGTATATTACAGCTTCCCCCAGAGGCCGGTTGTCTTGGAGGGGGAGCTATGTCTGCGATTGCGGCGGTTCGTCGGCAGCGGTTCAGGTTCCGGGCTGTGAACGCTGCTGAGTTGCTCGAGCGGCTGGTCGCGTACGGCGTGGCCCGGGAGGCCCCGGCGCGCTCGGGGGTCAGCCGTGCGGTGAGTGTCAACCGGATCGAGGTGGCCGTCGCAGTCGATGGTGGCGAGCGCAGCCTGCGGGCGCGCTGGCGGGAACGCGCCGAGAACAGGGGCGTTGCGTACCTGCTCGTCGTCGACGACGCCGAGCATCCGGGAAGCATCCGCACCCTCGGCCCGCGGACCTACAACGAACCGGTCCGGTCAGTGGACTGCGCCGGGCTGGCGGCTGCCATTGAGGCGACGGCCTCGATGACCGCCCTGGGCGCGGTCCGCCATCTCGCCGGCGAGGTTGTTCGCCTGGCAGGCAGGGGCTTGGTCACCGGAGGGCTCCTGACCCGCCACAGCCTGGAGGACCGTTTCCGCAACGACAGGCACCGCTGGCGGGCGGCGCAGGAGGCGGTTGCACCCCTGCGGATCACCGGCAACTGGCGGGACGTGCCGGGCGGGCTCGGCTACGAGATCGAGCGTTTGGCGCAGCGCGGCTACCTGGCTCGCCACGACGGTCGGCCGGTAGCGGTTGTCCATCCCTGGGCCAACCCGGAGGACTTCGTGCGTCTCGACGAGATCGGCCGCCCGGCGGAGGGCGTCCTGGCGGGCGACTGCCGCCGCTATGGCGTGCGTTACGGCGTCATGGCGTGCCGGAACCGCTACCGGCTGTTCGACTGCGACCCCTCGGCCACGACCGCCGAGTGGCTGGATCTCGACGCCGTGCTGCTGGGGGAGGATCGCCGGCCCTATCTGGCTCTGCTGGCCCCCGCCTACCTCGCCGACGGCGGATTCGGTGAACTGCAGGCCGAGGCCCGCGTTTTCGGTGCCCGTCTCCACCGCCGGCTCGACGAGACAATCCGCTCGGAGGCGCTGCCGGCCCTCGCCGCGGGCCTCGGGCGGTGGGCGAGCCGCAACGGCGTCGACGTGCGCGACGACGAGCAGCGGGCTGAACTGGAGCGAGCCTCACTCACACTGCTGTTTCGCCTCCTGTTCACCCTGTACGCCGAGAGTTCGCGCTTCCTGCCGGTCGACAACGAAACGTACCGGCACCGGTCACTCTCGGCGTTGATCGACGAGGCCCACCGCACGCGGGATCGGCTGAGTGAGGATTCGACGGCGTTGTGGTCGACTTTCGGAACGCTGGTGAGGGCGCTGCGTTCGGGGAACCCGGCCTGGGGGGTACCCGCCTACAACGGGGCGCTGTTCTCCGCCGACGATTTCGAGGGGGCGGCGCTGCTGGAACGCCTGGAACTGGGTGATCGGGACTTCGCCGGGGTGCTGCTGGCGGTGGGCCGTGATGCCGGAGAGGGGAGCGGCCTGGACTACTCCTCCCTGGAGATCGGCCATCTCGGCCACATCTACGAGGCGCTGCTGAGCCTGCGACTCTCGGTGGCCGACCGCCCGCTGTGCTACGACGCTCGTACGGATCGATACGTTCCGGTGACCGGCGAGTCACCGTCCGATGGCGTGTCACCTGATCGGGCGCAGGCGGGCGTGTCCCAGGCCGTTCATTCGTCGGCCGACATCGTCGCGGGTTCGCTGTTGTGGCAGACCAACGAGGGAGGGCGCAAGGCGGGCGGCGTGTACTACACGCCGGTCTCGCTGGTCCGTCATCTCGTGAATCATGCCGTGCTGCCCGCCTACGAGAGGCATCTCGAGGGCGTGCGCGACACGGCGCGCACCGATCCGCGGCGCGCCGCGGCCGACCTGCTCGACTTCGCGGTGCTCGACCCGGCCTGCGGCAGCGCCCACTTCCTGGTGCAGGTGACCGAGGCACTGGCCGACCGCGCGGTGGCGTTCCTGGCCGATACGCCCCTGCCGGCCATCAGGGAGGCGCTCGACCGCCTCAGGGCGCAGACACAGGGCGGCGCGGCGGTCACCGACGTTGCGCTACTGCGGCGACTGATCCTCAAGCACTGTGTGTTCGGTGTCGACCTCAGCCCCATGGGCGCCGAGGTGGCCACGCTGTCTCTGTGGCTGGCGTCGTTCGTGCCCGGTCTCTCGCTCTCCTACCTCGGCCGCAACGTGGTGGTGGGCAACTCACTGATTGGTGTCGGAGCGGCGGGCTCGGTCATCCGGGAGGGCACATGGCCTGCCGAGGCTCTCCGTAATGCGCTGGCGGAAGCGTCGGACGCGGCGGTCGAGTTGGCTGAGATCGACGATCGGACACCGTTGGAAGTCGAGGCGAGCCGCGCGGCCGACGCCGATGCCCGTCGGGCCACGGCAGGACTGCGGCGCCTGTTCGACTTGTGGACCGCCGAAGGGTTCGGGGTGAAGGGCGCCCGCGACCTTGCCGAGACCGACGGACCGGCTGTGATCGCCGGCACGAACGGCTCCAAGGGCGAGAAGTTGGTGGAGCCGGCCGCCGCCCTGGCCGGCGAGCACGGTTTCCTGCACTGGCCGCTGGTGTTTCCGCGCGTGTTCACCGGCGATCGGCCCGGTTTCGACGTCGTTGTCGGCAATCCGCCTTGGGAGGAGGTGAAGGTAGAGAGGCTGGGTTTCTTTCTGCTGCATCGGCCCGGTTTGCAGGGGCTTCCCCAGGCTGAGCGCGACGAAGCAATCGCCGAATTGGGGGTGACGCGCCCGGAGTTGGCACGGGCGTTCGCCGCGGAGCAGGTGCGAGTGTCGGGGTGGCGCGCCGCCGTGGAGATCGGCGAGTACGAACAGACTGCCGGCGACCCTGACCTCTACAAGTACTTCTGCCAGCGCTATCGCGCGCTCGTGCGCGACGGCGGCACCATCGGTGTCGTCGTGCCGCGCGGCGCGTTCGTCAACAAGGGGTCCGAGGGGTTCCGTGAGTGGCTCTATACGAGAACCAGCGCAGAGCGGGTCGACTTCCTGCTCAACAAGCGCCGGTGGATGTTCGACACTCATCCTCAGTACGGGGTTGCGCTCGTCGTGAGTCGCAATCGACCGCCTGCGGAACACCACCGCGTGGCGATCGCGGGGCCAGCTACTTCGGCCGGTGAGTGGAGGTCGCAAGCCTCATCCCCCGGAATCCTCGTGTCGTCATCATCCTTTGCCGCTGCGTGGATGACACCCAAGTTGCGTTCGCAAGAAGAGTCCGACCTTCTTGCGAAGCTCCGTGTCGGTTCCGCCTTCCCGTTCGGACCGGGCGGGACGTGGCAGTGCTTCCCGGTTCGAGAACTGGATGAGACCAACGACAAGCGCCTGTGGAGCGACGCCACGGACGGCAGACCGCTGTGGAAGGGCGAGAGCTTCGACCAGTTCGACCCGCACGGTTCGGGGAGCCGCCTGTGTCCACTGAGCGATCAAGTGCGGAAGAAAGTCCGAAAGCCGCGTCCTGGATCGGAATCGGTCCTCGCCTCGTCCATCGGATTGAGGGATCGGCGCCGGGCGGTTCTCGGAGAGTTGGAGAGAGCTCGAGCGGCGTACCGCGCGGTGTCTAGATCCGATGACAGCCGGACGATTCATGCCTGCCTTGTTCCGCCAGACGTATTCCTTGTCAATTCGGCTCCGTACCTCGCCTTCGTCACGGGCGACGAGCGAAGTCAAGCCGCGTGTGTCGCGATCATGAACAGCCTGCCCTTCGACTGGCAGGCGCGTCGCATCATTGAGGCCAACGTCAACTATTTCATCCTCGAGGCACTCACGGTTCCCGACCTCGACGACGATGCGTTCGCGTCGGTCGCCTTGTCCGCCGCCCGACTCTCGGCGACCGACGACCGGTTCGCCGACTTTGCTGCGGCCGTCGGCGTCGAATGCGGGCCGCTGCCCGAGGACGACCACCGGCACCTCCGGGTGGAGATCGACGCCAGAGTCGCGCACGCCTGGAATCTCACCGAGGCTGACCTGGAGGTGATGTTCGGCGATTTCACCACCGACGCCGTGCCGCCGGTCTACCGCGCGGCCTTGGTGGATCGCCTGGCCGGGTTGCGTTGATGCCCGGCCGCCCCTATCTGCTCGACAACCTGGGTGACGGCACGCGCCACGCCGACGCGCTCTCCTACCTGCTCGACGATCTGCCGGCCCACCACGGACTCTCGGTCGCCACCGGTTACGTGAACCTGGGTGGGCTGCACCACTTGGCTGTGGCGGTGGCCGAAGGTAGGACGGTGCGGTTGCTGCTCGGCGTGGCGCCGGAGCCCGGCCTCGGCGGGCTGGCACCGATTCCCCGCTTCGATCTGGCTCTCGAAGGCCTGAGAGAGGACCGCGACGTGGCACGGTTCCCGCCCAGCCGGGCCGCCAGGAAGCTGATGCTGCTCGACGGCTGGTTGCAGCGCCCCGATGTGGAGGTCCGCCGCTACACGAATCGGTTCCTGCACGGCAAGGCCTACCTCCTCGGTGACGGGAACGACGCCCGGGCGGCGCTGGTCACCTCCGCCAACCTCACCGGCGCCGGCCTGTTCGAGAATCTCGAGTTGGGGCTCGTGCAGTACGACCCGCTCGTGGCGGCCCGGGCCGTCGCCTGGTTCGACGATCTGTGGGCTGAGGCAGCGGACTTCAAGGACGAGTTGCGGGAACTCCTGTTCCCCGACGTCGGTCTCGTCAGCCCACGCGAGGTGTACCTCCGGGCGCTGCTCGAACTGCTCGGCCCCGCAGTCGAGTCGCCAGCGGATCCTCCGACGAGCGCCGTGGAACTGGCACCGTTCCAGCGCGACGGCGTACACCGCGCCCTCGCCATCCTCCGGGAGCATCACGGCGTGATCTACGCCGACGGCGTCGGCACCGGCAAGACCGAGATCGGCTTGGCCCTCGTCGAGGAGTACGTGCTGCGGCGGGGCCATCACGCCCTCGTTGTGGCACCCGCGCAGCTGACCGGGTACTGGAACGAGCGACTCGACCAGGTACGGCTCTCGGCCCAGGTGCTCAGCTACCACCAACTTGCCGCGGACGAACAGTTGGCGCGCCCCGGAACGGCACACACCCATCGACATCTCCGCAACGACAAGGACGCCTACCGGCTGGTCGTCGTCGACGAGGGGCACGCGCTCCGCACGCCCGGCACCACCTGGTACCACGCGGTGTCGCGCCTGCTGGGCGGTACGTCGAAGGATCTGGCGCTGCTCACCGCCACGCCCATCAACAACGGCTTGTGGGACCTCTACCACCTGGTCATGGCTTTCGCCCGCCACGACAGGGCGTTCGCGCCCATGGGCCTACGGTCACTGCGACGCCTCTTCCTGCGGGCCGGGGCCAACGAACGCGATCCGGAGAATCTCGATCCCGACGTGCTGTTCCCACTCGCCGACATGGTGAGCGTGCGGCGGGACCGCCGCCTCATCGAACGGAGCCATCCGAACACGACGTTCCCCGACGGCACACCCGTGGCGTTCCCCACCCCGTCACTGTCCACCGAGCGCTACGACCTCGACGAGACCTACCCCGGTTTGGTGCGGGAGATAACTGCCAGGATCGGTGCTCTCACGATGGCTCGCTACCGGCCGAGCGCCTACGGCCTCGACGGGGAAGAATTGAGCAGCGAGTCGAGTCTCGGAGCGCTACTGCAGTCGGCGATACTCAAGCGTTTCGAGTCGTGCTGGCAGGCCTGCTTACTCACCGTCCAACGGATGATCGCAGCCCACGAGGTGTTCCTGACCGCCTGGGACTCCGGTCAGGTGCTGAGCGGGCAGGCGCTCCGGGAAGCAGCCGCAGAGGATCTGGACGAGACCGCCCTCGCCGGCTGGATTGCCGAAGCCTTGGACGAGGCCGATATCGAGCCGGTCGAGGACTTTCGTCCCGAGTACCGGGACGACGTTGCCGCTGATCTGTCGCGTCTCACAGCAGCGAGAGACTCGCTGCGCAGTCTTCGCGCCGAGGGCGACCCCAAACTCAACGTGCTGCGTCGACTGCTCGAGGACATCCCGTCGGAGAAAGTCGTCGTCTTCTCCTCCTTCGCTGACACCGTGCGCTACCTCGACGAGCACCTGCCGGACATGGTGAATGGCCGTGAACGGGTCACGGTGATCGGAGCCGAGACCAATCCTGACGAGCGCACCAAGATGCTGGCTCGCTTCTGCCCGGAGACAGTGGTGCGCCCCGGCTACGTGCCGGCCGACGGCGAGGTGGACCTGTTGTTGAGCAACGACGTTCTGTCCGAGGGGCAGAACCTGCAGCAGGCCGCAGC
>JAPONU010000329.1 GCA_026713745.1 bacterium | reverse complement strand
GTCGAGACGGTGGCGCTCATCGCCGGGGGGCACACGTTCGGCAAGACCCACGGCGCCGCCGACGGCGACCTGTACGTCGGCCCCGAGCCCGAGGGTGCCGACCTCACCTCCCAGGGCCTCGGCTGGAAGAGCACCTACGGCCGCGGCAAGGCCGCCGACGCCATCACCAGCGGCCTCGAGGGCGCCTGGACGCCCACACCGGTGACCTGGGACAGCAGCTTCTTCGAGACCCTCTTCGGCTACGAGTGGGAGCTGTCCCGCAGCCCCGCCGGGGCCCGGCAGTGGATCCCGGCCGGCGGCGCCGCGGCGGGCACGGTGCCCGACGCCCACGACCCGTCCGAGCGGCACACCCCCGTGATGCTGACCACCGACCTCGCCCTGCGCATGGACCCCGTCTACGAGCCGATCTCGCGGCGCTTCATGGAGAACCCCGATGAGCTGGCCGACGCCTTCGCCCGGGCGTGGTTCAAGCTCACCCACCGCGACATGGGCCCTGTGGCCCGCTACCTGGGCCCGGAGGTTCCCACCGAGCAACTCATCTGGCAGGACCCGGTTCCCGCCGTCGCCGGCGAGCTGATCGACGAGGGGGACATCGCTGCCCTGAAGGCCCAGATCCTGGACTCGGGGCTGTCGGTCTCGGAGCTGGTGGCCACCGCCTGGGCCTCGGCGGCCACGTACCGTGACAGCGACAAGCGCGGCGGGGCCAACGGCGCCCGCATCCGGCTCGCCCCCCAGCAGGACTGGGAGGCCAACGACCCCGCGCAGCTGTCGAGTGTGCTGGCGACCCTGGGAGGGATCGGGGCCGCGTTCAACGACTCCCGGAGCGACGCCAGGAGCGTGTCGCTGGCGGACCTGATCGTGCTGGGCGGGTGCGCGGCCGTCGAGGAGGCGGCCCGGCGCGCCGGGT
This sequence comes from bacterium, assembly GCA_026713745.1. Lineage (GTDB taxonomy): Bacteria > Actinomycetota > Acidimicrobiia > Acidimicrobiales > CATQHL01 > VXNF01. Next base: position 978 of record JAPONU010000329.1, on the reverse strand, counting down.
GCGACATCCAGGTTCCGTTCTCGCCGGGGCGCACCGACGCCTCGCCGGCGCAGACCGACGAGGAGTCCTTCGCCGTGCTCGAACCGACCATCGACGGGTTCCGCAACTACCGGCGAACCGGCGACAAGCGCCGGCCCGAGGTGATGCTCGTGGACCGGGCGAGCCTGCTGTCGCTGACGGCGCCGGAGATGACGGTGCTCGTCGGCGGCCTGCGGGGTCTCGGCGCCAACGCCGCCGGCTCCTCGCTGGGCGTGCTCACCGACCGTGTCGGGACGCTGAGCAACGACTTCTTCGTGAACCTGCTGGACATGGGCACCGAATGGCAGCCCTCGGAGACCGAGGGGACCTACGAGGGCCGCGACCGCACCACGGGCGAGGTCCGCTGGACCGCCAGTGCTGTCGACCTGGTGTTCGGCTCGAACTCCCAGCTACGGGCGGTCGCCGAGGTCTACGGGTCCGACGACGCGCAGGAGAAGTTCGTGGCGGACTTCGCCGCGGCGTGGCACAAGGTCATGAACCTCGACCGGTTCGACCTGGCCTGAGCCCTGCCGACGACGCCCGGGGCGAGGTCGGTGGAGGTGCTCGGCGCCGTGTCAGGGCGCCACGTGGCTAGCCGGCCAGCCAGCCTCCGTCGGCGGGGACGTAGGCGCCGGTCATGAACGAGGCGCCCTCGGAGGTCAGGAAGGCGGCCACCTCGGCGATCTCCTCCGGCTGGCCGGGTCGTCCGAGAGGCGTCTTGGACATCAGGAAGCCTCCGCGCACCGGGTCGGCGATGCTGTTGGCGCTCATGGGCGTGTTGATCACGCCGGGGCCGATCACGTTCACCCTGATGTCGTGGGCGGCAAAGTCCAGAGCCAGGCCCTTGCCGAGCATCAGCACGCCCCCCTTGGAACTCACATAGGCGGCGAAGTTGGGCAGCGCGATCTTCGAGTTGATCGACCCGATCAGCACGATGGAGCCACCGTGGCCCTTGTCGCG
>JAPONU010000328.1 GCA_026713745.1 bacterium | reverse complement strand
GCTGGAGGGTGAGGCCGGGGTCGGCAAGACCGAGGTCGCCAAGACGCTTGCGGGGTGGCTGGGCAGCCGTCTCATCCGCCTGCAGTGCTACGAGGGCATCGACGTGTCCCAGGCCGTCTACGAGTGGGACTACTCGCGCCAGCTGCTGCACCTGCGCACCGCCGAGGCCACCGGCGGTGCGTCCGGCGCCGGCGCCGCCGCCCTCGAGGACTCCCTCTACTCCGAGCGCTTCCTGGTGAAGCGCCCCCTGCTGGAGGCCATCTCGCACGACGATCCCGCGCCTCCGGTCCTGCTGATCGACGAGGTGGACCGGGCCGACGACGAGTTCGAGGCGTTCCTGCTGGAGGTGCTGTCGGACTGGTCGATCACCGTGCCCGAGTTGGGGACGTTCGGTGCCGCCGAGCCGCCGATCGTGGTGGTCACCTCGAACCGCACCCGGGATGTTCACGACGCCCTGAAGCGCCGCTGCCTCTACCACTGGGTGGAGCACCCGGGATTCGAACGCGAGGTGGCCATCATCTCGCTGCGCACCGACGGCGTTGCTCCCGCCTTGGCCCGCCAGGTCGCCGGGGCGGTCGCCAGGTTCCGCGACATCGGCCTGTACAAGCCCCCCGGCGTGGCCGAGAGCATCGACTGGTCGATGGCGCTGGTGCGCCTCGGGGTGGACGCCCTCGAGCCCGAGAACGCCGAGCTGACCCTGGGTGCCGTGCTCAAGTACCGGGAGGACCAGGGACGGGTACGGGACTTCGGCCTCGACAGGATCATCGCCGAGGCCACCAGCCGGTAGGGCAACGGCAGGGACTTGCCCGTGGCCCAACCCCCGTTGCCGCCCCCCACGCCACCTCCGTCGGGCGAGCCGTCCGGCGAGGACGTCGGCTCGCTTGCCTCCCGCTTCGGTGCGGCGTTGCGCGAAGCCGGCCTCGAGGTGCCGCTGGGGTCGATGATCACCTTCATGGCGGCGCTGGGCTGTGTCGGCGTGGAGTCCCGGGGTGGGGTCTACTGGTCGGGGCGGGCCACGCTGGTGCACCGGCCCGAGGACTTCGACAGCTACGACACGGTCTTCGCCCGCTTCTGGGAGGGCATCGATCCTCTCAGCCTGCTGCCGCCGCCTCCGGTCCAGGAGGTCACCCTGGCCTTCGACGATCTGGAGGGTGACGGCGCCGACGGCGAGAACGAGGAGGACTCCGACACGATCGCCGTGCGTTACAGCCCGCACGAACTGCTGCGGGACAAGGACTTCGCCGACTGCAGCGCCGATGAGTTGGCCGAGTTGGCCGAGCTCATGAGCCGGCTGCGCCTCGGGGGCGTGACGCGCCGCTCGCGGCGGTTGCAACCCGTGCGGGTGCCCCGGGGGCGCCCCGATCTGCGCCGCACGGTGCGGCGAGCCCTGCAGGCCGGCGGCGAGCCGATCACCCGGTCGTTCCGTCAACCCGGCGAGCAGCCCCGCCGGCTGGTGCTGCTGCTCGACGTGAGCGGTTCGATGGAGTCCTACGCCCGCGCGTTGCTGCGTTTCGTGCACGCCGCGGTGGTGGCTCGTCGCCGGGTGGAGGCGTTCGCCCTGGGAACCCGCCTGACCCGGCTCACCCGTGAGCTCTCCACCCGTGACCCCGACGACGCCTTCGACCGTGCCGCCGGTGCGGTGCACGACTGGTCCGGGGGAACCCGCCTCGGTGAGTCGATCGGTGTCTTCTGCGACCAGTGGGGGGTGCGGGGCATGGCGCGGGGTGCGGTGGTCGTGATCCTCTCGGACGGCTGGGACCGGGGCGAGCCGGCGGCGATGGCCGAGAACATGGCCCGCCTGGGCCGGGTGGCGCACAAGGTCATCTGGGTGAACCCCCTCAAGGCCACGCCCGGCTACGCCCCGCTGGCGCAGGGAATGGCGGCGGCGCTGCCGTTCGTCGACGAGTTCATCGAGGGCCACTCCCTCGCCTCGCTGGAGGAGCTCGCCACCCGGGTCGCCGCCTGAGAGGGGTTGGCGAGCCGGTCGCGGCCTACGCTGCGGTGGGCACAGCACGCGAGGAGGTTCCGATGCAGGAATTGCTGGACGACATCGACCGGTGGCGGGCGTCGGGTCTGCGGGTGGCGGTGGCTCGCGTGACCGACCTGGACGGGTCGGGTCCGCGGGATCCGGGCGCTGCCATGGCCGTGAACGAGGCCGGCGAGGTGTCGGGCTCGGTGTCGGGCGGTTGTGTGGAGGGGGCAGTGGTCTCCGAGGCGCTGGAGGTGCTCGAGGCCGGCGACCGGCGCATGGTGAGCTTCGGCTACAGCGACGACGAGGCTTTCGCCGTGGGCCTCACCTGCGGCGGCACGATCCACCTCTTCGTCGAACCGCTGGACTGGTAGGGCCGGTATGCCTGCTGATCCCGCGCCGCTCTATGAGGCTCTGGCCGAGGCGCTGCGGGCCGACGAGCCGGTCGCCCTTGCCACCGTCATCGACGGCGTCGGGGTGGGTTCGCGCCTGCTGGTGCGTCCCGGCCACGAGCCCCTCGGCAGCCTCGGCGGCCCCGAACTCGACGACGTGGCGACCCGTGACGTGCTCGGCGAGCTGGAGCTGGGCCAGACCTGCGTCCGCCACTACGGCGCCGGCGGCGAGCAGCGGATGGAGGACCTCACGCTGTTCGTGGAGTCCTTCGCCCCCCAGCCCAGGATGCTGATCTTCGGGGCCGTGGACTTCACCGCCTCCCTGGCGCGGGTGGCGAAGGTGCTGGGTTACAAGGTGGTGGTGTGCGACGCCCGCAAGGTGTTCGCCACGCCGAAGCGGTTCCCGATGGCCGACGAGATAAGGGTGGAGTGGCCCGACAGCGTTTTCGATGCCTACGGCAGCAAGCTGCGGCCCGCCGACGCCGTCTGCATCCTCACCCACGACACCAAGTTCGACGTGCCCGCCGTGGTGCGCTCGCTGCAGACCGACGTGGGTTACATCGGCGTGATGGGCAGCCGCCGCACCCACGCCAAACGGGTCGAGCGGCTCCGTGATGTCGGGGTGGACTCCGACGGGCTGGCCAGACTCATGGCCCCGATCGGCCTGGACATCGGCGGCCGTACTCCCGAGGAGACGGCGGTGTCCATCGTGGCGGAGATCATCGCGGTCCGTGCCGGCCGGGCGGCTCCGTCGCTGCGGGACAGCGAGGGCCCCATCCATCGCTGAGACGCGTTGCCGCCGCGGCGGGCTGTACCGTCCGGGCACCTACCGGGGGGCGGTGGCCCCATCCATCGCTGAGACGCGCCGCCGGCGCGACTCGGCCGGGTCGGCGATGGCGCGGTCAGCGGTCGTTGGCCTCGACGCGTTGAAGCCGGCGCCGCGGGCTCCCCAACCTGCCGGTCGTGCCGCCGGTCGTCCTGCCGGACGTGCCCCCGGAGGAGGATCCCATGGCTGATACGGGCCGGGGGACCGCAGGCGTCGTGCTTGCCGCCGGGGAGGGTGCGCGGTTCGCCGGTCCGGTCCACAAGTTGCGTGCCGAGTTCCGTGGCCGACCCCTCGTCCGTTGGGCCGTCGATGCCGCCCTCGAGGCAGAACTGGCGGCCGTGTACGTCGTGCTCGGCGCCGAGGACCTCAGCGATCTGCTTCCCTCCGACGTCACCATCGTCATGAACCACGATTGGGACCGCGGCCAGGCCTGGTCCCTGCAGGCTGGGGTGCGCACCGCCGAGATCGACGGCCACGCGGCGGTCGTGGTGGGTGTCGCCGACCAGCCCATGGTCGCCGCGGAGGCCTGGCAGCGTGTCGCCGCCGCGCCCGGATCCATCGTCACCGCCGTCTACGGCTCCCGCCGGCGTCCACCGGTGAAACTCGACTCCACGGTCTGGCCGCTGCTGCCCCTCGACGGCGACGAGGGCGCCCGGCAACTCATGCGCCGCCATCCCGAGATGGTCCGGGAGGTGTCCTGCCCCGGCGACCCCACCGACATCGACACCCTCGACGACTTCCGCCGCCGCAACAGGGCTTAGGGCGCCGACGCTGCCTGCAGCGGGTCCAGCGCCGCGTCGGTGTAGCGCACGCCGGCGATGCCGAGGCGGCGAGCCATGACCTCGATCGCCTCGGCGTTGCTGTCGACGAGGACGAAGCGCCGCTGCATCTGCTGCGCCACCGCTCCGGTGGTTCCCGAGCCGGCGAAGAAGTCCAGGACCCAATCGTTGGGCTGCGAGGAGGCGCTGAGTATCCGCCGCAGGATGCCCTCGGGCTTCTGGGTCGCGTAGCCGGTTTTCTCTTTGCCGTTGGTGGGCACGATGGTGTGCCACCACACGTCGGTCGGCAGCTTTCCGCGCGCCGCCTTCTCCTTAGATACGAGCCCCGGCGCCATGTACGGGATCCTCTCGATGGCATCCTGGTCGAAGAAGTAGCGATCGGCGTCCTTGGCGTACACGAGGATCGTGTCGTGCTTCGCCGGCCAGCGGCGGCGTGACCGCCCGCCGTAGTCGTATGCCCAGATGATCTCGTTGATGAAGCACTCCCGGCCGAAGATCTGGTCCAGCAGGACCTTGCAGTAGTGGGCCTCGCGGTAATCGATGTGGAAGTACAGCGTCCCGTCGGTGGTCAGCAGCCGGTGGGCCTGTTCGAGCCGGGGCCCAATGAAGTCCAGGTAGTCGTCGAAGGCGTCGGCGTAGGAGGTGGAGCCGACGGGGACGGTGCGGTAACGCCGGCCTCCGAACCCCACCCTGTCGCCGTCGGGACTGCGCACGGTCGCCAACTCCTCCCGGCGCTGCACCTTGCCGCTGTTGAACGGCGGATCGATGTAGATCAGCCGGAAGGTCCCGTCGGCGAGCCTCGGCAGCACGTCCGCGTTGTCGGCGTGGAGCACCCAATTTTCCGAGCCCGATAGATCGACGGCTCGGGCGCCGGTCATCACCTGTGCTTGTTCCACGCCCGCGACACTACGAGAGGGGACCGACACGACTAGGTCAATCAGCACCCCCAAGGCGGATCATCGCCCTGCTCCCCAGTTGCTCAGTACCAGCCGTAGGCGGTGTTCGGCCGGCGGGCCCAGGCTTGCTGCCCCAGTGCCCGCATGGCGGGTCCGAGCCCGGCCATCTGCCGGGTGTAGCTGTCCGCTTCGACGTGGTGCCAACTGCCGTGGCCGGCGAACACCCACTCCACCGATAGCGCGGCCAGGCGATCCATCGTGTCGGCCAGGATGTCCCAGGATTGGAAGGTCTGTTCGGGGAAGACATCCAGTTCGCCGCGCCGGTGGTTCCAGTGCAGCGCATCGCCGGTGAACAGCCACCTGTCGTCGGCGTGGAACACCACGTGTCCCGCCGTGTGGCCCGGCGCATGGACGGCGGTGACTCCCGGCGAGATCGTCGCCGGTTCGTCGCCGAGGATCACTGTGGCGTACGGCGCGGCGTCGGCGTCGGCCTCGTGAATCCACACGTCGGCCCCGAATCGCTCGGCCCAGCGGTCGGCATCGGCGACGTCGTCGCGGTGGGTGAGCAGGACGTGGCGAAGGCCCCCGAGGTCTTCGATCCGCTCCGCTTGGTCCCGCGTGAACCGCGGGGAATCAGTCATCAGATTCCCGTCCGGCCGCACCATGAGGTAGGAGTGCGCACCGAAGGACGAGCGGGCGTTGTGACCCAGGGCGTACACGCCGGGGGTGAGTTCGAACGGGAATGCCGGCTGCGGCGGGCGGCGGGCCCCGGCGGTGCCGATGGATTGCGTCGGGCAGGCCGCCGCCGCCCGCCAGAGTTCTGCCTCCTCTGCGGGATTCTCGGGCTGGCGCGCCAAGTACGACAGGCCCTGCTCGTCCGCCTCGATCAGACTCGGCGCCCAGTGCCGGGAGGCGTCGCAACCGATGCAGCGCGTGTCCACGAACCAGGAGCCTGCCCGGCTCTTGGGGTGTGCCAGATCCATCCGAGCCATTGCCGATCGCCTCCTCCGTCGCGAGCGCGGCGAGGGGTCACTCGAAGGCGAGACTATCCGGGCCCCGGCGCCGGGTGCCGCCCCAGACGTAACAGGGGTAACGTTGCCGTCTGCGGCGCGGCGGCCGATGCGCGCGCCGGCGGAGTGCCCAAGACCGCAAGCAGGCATTTTGGATCGATGAGGAGGCGTTGCCCGTGGAACTGAAGAGCGAGTTCGAGGTGAGTGTCGGCGTCGATCGGGCGTGGGAGGTTCTCACCAACCCGGAGTTGATCGCCCCGTGCCTGCCCGGCGCCCGCCTCGACGAGGTGGAGGGCGACGAGTTCAAGGGGGCGGTGAAGGTCAAGGTCGGCCCCATCTCGTCGGAGTACCGCGGCAAGGCCACGATGGTCGAGATGAACCGCGACGAGTTGCGCATCGTGATCCGGGCCGAGGGTCGCGACTCACGTGGCGCCGGCAACGCCGCCGCCGACATCACGGCGCTGATGGAGGCGTCCTCCGACACCAGCACCAAGGTGGAGGTCACCACGGATCTGAAGATCAGCGGCAAGGTCGCCCAGTTCGGCCGGGGTGTGCTCGGTGACGTCAGCGCCAAGCTGATGGGCAAGTTCGTCGACAACCTCGAGGAGATGCTGAGCGAGTCCGCGGAGGCTGAGGCCGGCAGGGAGGCTGAGAACGCCGGGGAGGCCGAGGCCGGCGCGGAGGCCGAAGCGCCGACCGATCCGGGTGACACCGCCGATGCGGGAGGCGGGCCCGCAGCGGCCGCTCCGGAGCCCGAGGCGGTGGATCTGATGGACGCGGTGCCCCGGGGGCTTCGCTTCCTGTCGCCGATCATCGGCGCGGTGCTGGGTCTCGGACTGTTGCTCAAGAAGCTCTTCGGCCGGCGCGGTTCGTCCTAGGACGCCACGGCGCCGGGTTCCGCCACCGCACCTGCTGGCAGCCGAGCGTGCTCGGAGAACCGCTGAGGGTCCGTTGACGGCGCCCGGTGGCATCCGGGGGACGTCGTTCCGGGCTTGGGCGGACGAAGCCGGCCTCACCGAACCCCAGGAGGCTCTGGCCGGTGCCGGTCGTTCGCGCTCGGGCGCGCCGTCCCGCGGCGCTCGGGAATTGGGCACCGAGCCGTGGGCGGCCGGTGGTGACGGGGTCTCGCTCCGCGACTGGGCCGAGGTGGCTGACCTGCTCGGACGTCAGCCGCAGGGGAGATTCCGGGTGTGGGTCCGGAATCCCGACGGCAGCCCGCGGGTGATCCGCAACGACCCCCTGCTGGCGGACGGCACGCCTATGCCGACGCGTTACTGGCTGGTGGCGGTCGCCGACTGTCTCGCCGTCAGCCGGTTGGAGTCCCGCGGCGGAGTTCGCGGGGCCGAGGCCGCGGTTGACGGCGCCGCTCTGGAGCGTGCCCATGCCCATTACGCAGCCGAGCGCGACGCGGCGCTGCCCGCCGATCATGTCGGCCCGCGGCCGGCGGGCGGGGTCGGCGGAACCCGCAGGGGGGTCAAGTGCCTCCACGCCCACTACGCCTGGTACCTGGCCGGCGGCGACGATCCCGTCGGGGAGTGGGTGGCCGCCCAACTCGCCGCCGATTCTACGGCCTCAACGCAGCCGACGTCGTGAGCGGGCCTGACGGCCGCGTGGTGGCCGCGGTCGACTGCGGAACGAACTCCACGCGCCTGCTCGTGAGTCGCGGCGGGGGCGACACCCTCGAGCGGCGAACGATCGTCACCTGTCTCGGGGCGGGAGTCGACGCTTCAGGGCTCCTCGACGGCGCGGCCATCGGGCGAACCGTTGCCGTGCTCGAGGACTATCGCCGGATCATGGATGCTCTCGGCGTCGAGGCGGTGCGTGCCACGGCCACCTCCGCGGCCCGCGATGCTCGCAACGCCGAGGAGTTCTTCGCCGCCGCTGCGACGGCGCTGGGGGCCCGCCCCGAGTTGCTGGACGGCGCCACAGAAGCTCGCCTGGGGTTCGAGGGTGCCACCGCCGGGCTGGAACCAGGGCGCGGCCCGTTCCTGGTCGCCGACATTGGTGGTGGGTCCACCGAGTTTGCCTTCGGCACCGACCGTTGCGAGGGCGTCCTGTCCGCTGACGTGGGATGTGTGCGGCTCACCGAGCAGTTCATCCGGCACGACCCGCCCCGCCCCGAGGAGTTGCACGCCTGCCTGTCGGTGGCCGAAGCCCACCTCGAGGACGTGCTGGTCGCCATTCCGGACGTGCGCCGGACGGCCTGTTTCATCGGTGTGGCCGGCACGGTGACCAGTGCCGCCGCCGTGGAGCTGGGCCTCGAGCCCTACGACCCCGACAGGGTCCACCACTTCGAGTTGACCCGAGCCGCCGCCGAGGACGTGTTCCGCACCCTCGCCACCGAGGATCGGGAACAGCGGATCTCCAACCCGGGGTTGCACGCCGACCGCACCGACGTGATCGTCGCCGGCATGTGCGTGCTCGTGAAGATCATGCGCTTCTTCGGCTTCGGCAGCTGCCTGGTGTCCGAGACCGACTTGCTCGACGGCCTGGCCCGAAGCCTGCTTACCGGTGACTGCGCGCGACTCCCCGCGAACCTCCAGCAGCAGGGGTCCGGCGATGCTGGCTAGGGTCCCCGAACGAATGCGCAGGGCTCTCGCGTCGATCGAATCGTCTCCGGTGCTGACCGGACGCCGGGTGCGCCTCCGCCCGCTGGTGCCGAGCGACTTCTCGCAGTGGCGCGAGGTGCGGGGCCACAACGGCTCCTGGCTGACCCAGTGGGAGCCCGCCAAATCGAAGGGAGGGCCAGATCCCGACGTGAGCCGGTCGGCTTTCGCGGCGCGCTGCGGTGCCCGCGACCGGGAACGTCATCTGGGCACCGGCTACGGGTTCGGCGTGTTCGTGGACGGCACGCTGGTGGGGGAGACGAACGTTGCCGGTGTGACCAGGGGCCCGTTCCAGTCCTGCCACATCGGTTACTGGATCGATCAGCGTCATGCCGGCAACGGCTATATCCCCGAATCGGTGGTGGCCGGCTTGCGGTTCGCTTTCGAGGAGCTCGACATGCATCGTGTGGAGATCGCCATCGTGCCCCGCAACCAGCGCAGCCGGAGGGTGGTGGAGAAGCTGGCGTTGCGCTCAGAGGGTGTGGCGCTGCGCTTCCTGGAGATCAACGGCTGCTGGGAGGATCACGAGCGGTTCGCAATCACCGCAGAGGAGTGGGCCCAGCGCCGCGACGGGCTCGTCTTCCGGTGGCTGTAGACGACCTGTGCCTGTAGACGACCTGTGGCTGTAGACGACCGATGGCTGTGAGCGGCCGGTGAACCCACAGGCCGAGGCGGCGAGACCACCCTTGGGCGTCTCGGTTCCCCTGGGTGGCCCGCTGGGCGCTCAGCGCGAGCGCATCCGGGAACTGGCGTCCTGGGGCTACACCGACCTGTGGTCGGCCGAGTCGTCGGGCGTCGACGGGTTCACCCCGCTGGCGCTGGCGGCGGCCTGGGAGCCCGATGTCCGTCTGGGTACCGCCATCATCCCGATCTACACGCGGGGACCGGCCACGCTGGCGCAGTCGGCCGCGGCGCTGGCTCAGGCCGCGCCGGGGCGCTTCGCGCTCGGCATAGGGACGTCTTCGGACGTCATCGTGGAGCGCTGGAACGGCGTCCCGTTCGTCGAGCCCTACCGGCGGGCGCGGGACACCCTGCGTTTCCTGCGAGCCGCACTCACGGGCGAGAAGGTCACCGCCGTCTACGACACCTTCGAGATCAAGGGCTTCCGCCTTGCGGTCGGTGAACCTCCGGACCCGCCGGTGTCGCTGCTTCTGGCCGCCCTCCGTCCGCAGATGTTGCGCCTGGCGGCGCGGGAAGCCGACGGGGCGATCATCAACTGGCTGTCGGCGACCGACACGGTGCGAGTCGCCGGGGTGGTGCGCGACGTCGCACCCGATGCTGAGATCGTGGCCCGCCTGTTCGTCTGCCCGAACCCCGACCGCGCCGCCGTGCTGCCGGAGGCCAAGCGGATGCTTGCCGGCTACCTCTCGGTGGCGGTCTACCGGGCGTTCCACGTGTGGCTGGGCCGGGAGGCGATGCTCACCCCGTTCTGGGAGCGTTGGGACAGCAGGGACCGCGCCGGCGCTCTGAAGCAGATCCCCGACGAGCTGGTGGAGGAAATCATCATCAACGGGACGCCCTCGGAGTGCCGGGCCCACATCGCCCGCTACGTCGCCAACGGCGTCACCACCCCGGTGCTGGCTGTGCTCCCCTTCGGCGGCCTGGACGCGCACGAGGGCTATCGCCAGCTCAGCCCGGCCGCAGGGGACTGAGCGGGCGAGCAGCGGCGACAGTCCCGACGCCGGTCGCATACCCGCGCCGGGCCCGGTCGGAGCGCCAGCCCGGGCGGCGCTGCCGGTGGCGCTCCGGCGGCCTCGAAATGGCCGCCTGCGCTGGCCCCCGGCACCGCCGCCCTCGCGTGCTGTTCCGGCGGGTCCCGGAATCTGTGCTGCGCATGCCCGCTCGCTCGGTGCTCCTGTGAAGCTGACACATTCGTTCCGGCAGGAGGCAGGGGTCGTTTGTGCTGCGGTCCGGGATGCCCGTCACTCTCGGGCTGTGGTCGGGAATGCCCGTCACTGTTCGGCGTGGGGTGCTGTGGCCGTGCTGGAAGCCGCAAACGGCAGGGTTACGAGGCTGGCTGGGCTCGTTGTGGGCGTGTCGGGTGGTCCGCGTCGCTGGTCGCCGTTCGGGGCGTGGTGGTCGTTGGTCGGGGCGTGATGGTTGCTGGTCGGGGCGCGCTGCGCGTGGCGGTTTCCCGGTTTGCGGCTGCGCGGTTCGTGTCCG
>JAPONU010000327.1 GCA_026713745.1 bacterium | reverse complement strand
GTGGGAGCAACGCTCTGGCAGCGCCGCCGGCACATTGCCGAACGTCTCCGCACCGACACCGCCCGGCGTGTGCACCGCACCGCCGACCGCGCGTTTCTGGCCGGGACGCTCGGCGTGGCCGCGGCTGTCGTGGGGTTGCCGCTGGCGATGCTGGTGGAGCGTTCGCTGCGCAGCGGCGGGGGATACACCCTCGAGAACTACCGGCGCCTGGGGCAGAGTGGCGAGCGCCTGCAGGCCCTGTTCGTGTCACCCCTGTCGGCGATCCGCCACTCCCTGGAGTTCGCCGCGACCGCCACGGCCATCGCCACGATCGGTGGCCTGATGGTGGCGGTCGCGGTCAGCGGGCGACGCAGGCGCGGTGCGGCGGCCCTGGAAGGTGCCTTCCTGATGCCGTTGGGAACGTCGGCAGTGATCCTGGGCTTCGGGATGCTGCTGGTGCTGGACCGCCCTCCGCTCGACCTGCGCCTGTCGTGGTGGCTGGTGCCCATCGCGCACGCCCTTATCGGGATGCCGTTCGTGATCCGCTCGGTCACGCCGGCCCTGGCGGCGGTGAGCCCGCGACTGCGCGAGGCGGCGGCGGTCCTGGGCGCCCGGCCGGCCCGGGTTTGGCGCGAGGTCGACCTGCCGCTGGCGCTGCGGGGCCTGGCCGTCGGCGCCGGCTTCGCCTTCGCGGTGTCGCTGGGGGAGTTCGGCGCCACTTCCTTCGTGGTCCGCCCGGAGCGCCCGACGGTCCCCATCGCCATCTTTCGCCTCCTGGGGCGCCCCGGCGAGGCGGCGTTCGGGCAGGCCATGGCCATGAGCGTGATACTGCTGGCCATGACCGCCACCGCCGTGCTGCTGATCGACCGGCTCCGCCCCGCCGGCGCGGCGGATTTCTGAGATGAACGAGCCGATGACCGGTCCCGCGCGGCGACAGGCCGGCGACCAGCGACTCCGCGGACACAAGACCGGCGGGGGAGAGGGGCAGGAGCTCGACGACCCCCCGGTGAACCCCGCAGCGTCACCCCCGAGAGCCCCGGAATCCCGCCCCCCGGTGTCACTCCGGCGAAGGCCGGAATCCAGTCGCCGAGAGGGATTGGCAATCCGCGGCCTGGACGTGAGCCTCGGCGGCAAGGCCATCCTGGCCGGTCTGGACCTGTCCGTGCACCGCGGCGAGGTGCTGGCCCTGCTGGGGCCGAGCGGCTGCGGCAAGACGACACTGCTGCGAGCCGTGGCCGGATTGCTCACCGCCGATGCCGGTTCCGTCCACTGGGCGGGGGAGGACCTGCACCCTGTCCCCGCCCACCGGCGCCGCTTCGGCATGGTCTTCCAGGACCACGCCCTGCTGCCACACCGCAACGTGGGCGCCAATGTGGCCTTCGGACTCCGCATGCAGGGCGTCTCCGCCGACGAACGCCGGCGCCGCGTCACCGAGGTGCTGGCGATGGTGGGACTGGAGGGATACGAGCGACGCAGCGTGGCGACCCTCTCCGGGGGAGAGGCCCAGCGCGTGGCCCTGGCGCGCGCCCTGGCTCCCGAACCGAGACTGCTCCTCGCCGACGAGCCCTTCGCGGCCCTCGATCGCCCACTGCACGACCGCCTGGTGGGCGATGTCCGGCGCATCCTCTCCGATCTGGGTCAGACGGCCATCCACGTCACCCACGACCACGCTGAGGCCTTCGCCCTCGCCGACAGTGTGGCCCTCATGCGCGACGGCCGGATCCACCGCACCGCCACACCGCAGCAGCTCCGTGCCGACCCGCGTGACGCCTGGACCGCCACCTTCCTCGGGCTGGGAACCGTATGGCAGCCACCCGAAGGGGGAGTGCCACACACCGGCGGTCGAGACGTCTCGACGCCATGGGGCC
>JAPONU010000326.1 GCA_026713745.1 bacterium | reverse complement strand
GATGCGGCTCACCTGCAACATCAACTGCATGATCGCTCGGCCTGTTCGCCCGTTGCCGTCGGCGAACGGGTGAATCATCTCGAATTGCGCGTGGGCGACGGCCATGTTCACCAGCGGGTGCCCCTGGGACTCGTTGATGAAGGCGACGAGATCGTCGAGCAGCTCCGGTACGCGGTCGGCGGGAGGGGGCACGTACGCCGCATTCAGCGGTGTGGACCATATCGACCCCGGTCCGATCCAGTTCTGCTGGGTTCTGAGTTGCCCGGCCGATGGGTCGTCGCCCATCAGGACACGATGGATGTCGGTCACGTCGTCGACGGTGACCGTCCTGTCCTCCGCTGCGATGCGCAGAGCGTGCTCGACGGCGGCGACGTTCCGCAGTGCCTCGAAGTCGGCAGCGCGGGGCTGCTCGCCCCACAACGCCAGCCGCGCTTCGGCCCGCGCCAAGCGTCGGGCAGAAGGGTGGACACCTTCGATCCTGCTCGACGCGGCGCTCTCGGCCCGTCGTATCAGCCATTCCGCCGGCAGCGTCATGGTCGGGTCACACCGCTCGTTCAGGCGCCGTACGCTGCGCTCAGCGGCGATGATCCGTTCGACGGTGTTGCTATCCAACTCGGGGCTCCAGCCGACGAGTCGATGAGGCACGAAGGCGCCGAACACCTTCGCCGGGTCGTCGCGCTCGCGGACCGGTCGCGACGAGAACCGGTCCTCGTCCCAGTACCGTCGTTCGAGACGTCCCATGACCCATCCCTGCCAGTCGGTTCGCTGCTTGACAGGATAGCAAACCGTATTGACATTATCGGGCCAAAGATCAAAGCTTCTGTCAATATGGCTTCCGCCATGGACACCGATCGAATCAGGCGGTAACCATCGGATCGAGCACTTGAGCCTTCGCGGATTCTGCCGCGTCTCAGGATTTCTGAGACAGGTCGTGATGACCTCGACGCGTCCGCCCGGCGGCGGCGCTACCGGCGGACGGAGGCGTCTCTGACGGGGTCCGGGGCGCTCTCGAGGGTGGGGAGGACCCGGGCGCGTGGACGATGCTGTAGGCCGTCACCTGCGAGGTCTTCGGGTTGTCCGGCGCGGCCCGCCCGGCCATCTCCACGGTGAGGGTGCCGAGGCGGCCGGAGGCTTCGATCCTGCCGATCGACGCCACCACAGCCACGCCCGGCAGCGCCCGCCGGGCCGATTCCAGGTACCGGTCGCGCACGAGCACCGCCGCCACGTCGACCTCGGAGGCGACGACCTGGCCGATAGCCCCGAATCCAATGAGTGCGATCCGCCCGGCCACGAGACGATTGAAGCGCGCCAGAGCGGGCTGCGCCAGTTCAGCCCCGGGGATTGGAAGAGCCACCTCGCTCGCGCCCGGGGGAGTCCCGACGCGTGTACCAGCACCGTGGTATGCATGCCGCCGGCATGATCCGCACGGGCAGCCTGCTCCAGCAGCGGCCGAGCGGGCAACCATCGAGTGGTACCGTTGTACCAATGGCCGCGACGGCATGGTGCACCTTGGCCGCTTCTCCTTCTCCCACGAACGAGGGTTTCCAACCCTCAGGATATGTCATATCTTGACATATTCGCTGTGATCACTTATCATGTCACCTCTCTACATGATTCTTCGGGCGGTGCCGAGCGCAAGCGCCCCCCTCGTCACAGCAAACGTTCACCCCGGATAGGAGAGTCCTGTGCACACCGAAGACTTGATTGCTCCAGATCTCATTCTTCTATTGCTCGCAGCTCCTACTCGTTGGCCGCAGGCCAAGAATCGAATCAACGGAATCACGCGGCTTGAGAAGTTACTG
>JAPONU010000325.1 GCA_026713745.1 bacterium | reverse complement strand
CTAGGAGCGCGCCGAGTCTTCGACCGGGGACGCGGATCGGCACTCTGAACGGTGGATTCGGCCTCTGCGGGATGACACCCGTACTGTTCGACGAAGTCGATGCGCCGCATTACTCAGCAGTCCTACAGGAGGCGGGTGAGGTGCGTCGCGGCCGCTCGGTAGTGTTGCAGCACCGTCGCCGATCAGCCCAGGAGGCGTGCCATGCCCATCAATCCCGACGCCCTTGGAGCCGAGGGCTCACCGGTCGAGAGCAGTTGGAACTCCAAGGACTGCCTGCTGTACGCGCTCGGCGTGGGCGCCGGCATGGACGACCCGGTTGGCTCGGAACTGGAGTTCACGACCGAGAACAGCCACGAGGTCACCCAGAAGGCGCTGCCCACGATGTGCGTGGTGCTCGGCGACGGGATGGGCGGCAACCCCGACAACCCCATGCGGCACCTCGGGCCGTTCAACCCCGCGCTGCTGCTGCACGGCGAGCAGACGATCACGCTGCACCGCCCGCTGCCGGTGGAGGCCACCATCAGCACCGTTGCGAAGATCACCGGCGTGTACGACAAGGGCAAGGCGGCCGTGGTGGAGATCACCTCCACCGCCGGCGACACCGCCGACGGCCGGCCGATGTACACCAACGTGTCCACGCTGGTGATGCGGGGCGAGGGCGGTTGGGGCGGCGACCGCGGGCCGTCGGCTGCCGGTACCGACCGGCCCGACCGTGACCCCGACAAGGTGGTGAGCTACACCACCCGCACCGACCAGGCCCTGCTGTACCGGCTGAACGGCGACCGCAACCCGCTGCACAGCGACCCCGCCTTCGCCGCCCTGGCCGGTTTCGACAGGCCCATCCTGCACGGTCTGTGCACCTACGGGTTCACCGGGCGGGCGCTGCTGCACGCGGTGTGCGACGGCGACCCGGAGCGCTTCGGCGGCATGTACGGCCGCTTCTCGGCACCCGTGTTCCCCGGCGACCGCCTCGATGTGCACGTCTGGATCGACGGCGACCGCGCCTGGTATCGCACCTTCGTCGGCGACCGCCCCGTGATCGACAACGGCACCGTGACGCTCACCTGACCCCTCCCCTTCTCCCTACGACTACGGCGAGAGCCGCCGAGGAACCGACGAGGGTGACCGAGCGTTGGACCTCGTCGTCGTCCGCAGCGGCCAGCGGGTGTTCGTTGAGGTCATTCGTTCGTATCTCCATCGGATCACCTACGGCGACGACGGTTACGCCTCAGTCATCTCGGTTCCGGCGTACGAACTCGCCGAAGTGGTCGCGGACCCGAGCCGGTCATTCGGCGCTCCGATCTTCGAGCAGAGCGGGGCCCGCATCGACGACGTACTCGAACGGTTCTGGTCGGGCGAAACGCTCGAGGATGCAGCAGAGGAGTTCGGCGTTCCGGTTGGCGAGTTCGAAGACGTCGTCCGTGTCACATCCCGCCGGGCTGCCTGACCGCTTCTGCGACCGCAGCCTCGGCCGCATCAGGGTCCCCAACGATCGCATCCGGCGGATCGAACTCGGCTAGCGGCGTCGGGCCGGCCCGAGTTGGAGTGTCGCAGGGCTGCGCGATGATTGCGCGATGAGCCGAAGCGAGACCGTTCGTCGTGCCGCGGAGCAGTGGGCGAAGGCACTGACCGACCCGTCGGGGCGCAACCGCCTCCTGTTCTACAGGCCTCTGAAGTTGGGAACACTGGATCTCGGCGGCGCCGATCCAGCGTCGCTGCGGAAGTTGCTGGGGGCGAAACCCGGTACCACGGTGCCGCTCAGCCGCCTATTCGGGGGTGGACCCACGGAGGGCGAGGGTTCGGTCGGCGACGCCGTGGCGCGGGCGCGGGCCGTCAGCCGCAAGGCGACGGAGAACTTCGAGGAGCGCGGCGTCAACACCCTGTTCCTGGCGCAGGGCATGGCCACGTGGGAGCCTCCGGCCGGCGGGTCGAGCGCCCGACCGGCCGCGCCGGTGTTGATGTGTGCCGTCGGGCTGCACCGCCGCGGCGCCTCCGAGGCCGACTTCGACCTGGCGCTCGACGGCGAGTGGACTCTCAACGACGCCCTGCTGCGCCATCTGGCCAGGGAGTTCAACGTAACCGCCTCGGGCGAGGAGTTGCTCGGCGCGAAGCTCTCCGACGCCCGGCTGGACGACGACGAGGTGGCGGAGATCTTCGACGACCTCACGGCGCGGGCCCGCCGCATCCCCGGTTTCGAGATCGAGCGCGGGCGGTTGGTGGTCGGCAACTTCATGTACCGGAAGATGCCGATGGTAAGCGACATCGAGGACAACCTCGAGGCGGCGGCCGAACACGATCTGATCGCTGCCATCGCCGGCGACGGGGACGCCCTCGGCGCGCTGCGGGCCGAGCACACCCACAAGGTCGACCCGGCGCTTCCCGACACCACGCCGCCGGCCGACGAGTACCTCGTCCTCGACGCCGACTCGTCGCAGAACAGGGCCATCAACGCGGCGCTGGCCGGCGAGTCGTTCGTGCTGCAGGGACCGCCGGGTACCGGCAAGAGCCAGACGATCGCCAACCTCGTCGCCGCCATGATGGCCCGGGGGCGCAGCGTGCTGTTCGTGGCCGAGAAGCGGGCCGCCATCGAGGCGGTCACCAAGCGGCTCACGAACGTGGGACTCGACGGGTTCGTGATGGATCTCCACGGCGGCACCGTCAAGCGGCGCGAGTTGGCGCGGCGCCTCGACGAGTCGCTGGAGGCGATCGGCGCCACACCGCCGACCGACGACGGCGGCCTGCACGAGCGGCTCGCGGACGTCCGGGCCGAGTTGTCCGGCTACGTCGAGGCATTGCACCGCCCGCGCGAGCCGTGGGGCCTGTCGTTCTTCGAGGTGCAGCAGCGTCTGCTGGCGCTTCGCAGCGACCCGGACGGTCCGGCCGGCGGCGCCGGCGAGGGCGGCGAGCCGGACCGTGTGCGCAGTTCGCCCGTCGGCCTGTTCCCGGCGGAGGTGGTGGCGGGGATCGACGGCGAGTCCGTGGGCGAGGTACGCCGCGACCTCGCCGACTGGGCCGATCTGTCCGAGCCGCTCCTGGCGGGCCGGTCGCCGTGGGCGGGCGCCCGGGTCGCCACGGCCGGCGAGGTGAGGCGGGCGCAGGAACTGCTCGGCGAGGTCGCCGCGGCGACCCGCGACGCCGAGCGGCGGTGTGCGGGGATCCCCGGCGAGTTGGGTCTGGCCGAACCGACGTCGGTGGTGGCGTGGGGCGACCTGATCGATCTGCTCGGCGACATCGACCGATTCGGGGCCGAGGCCGCCGGGGAGATCTTCGAGCGAGACCTCGACGGGCTGGCGGACACCTTGGCGCCCGCCGCCGGCGGTCTGCGCTCCGCACCGGCGAGGCTTCTCGGCGGCCGCTACCGCGCCGCGGCGCGCGAGGTGGCCGGGTTGTCCCGCGGTGGCGCCGGGCTGCGCGGCCGCCAGGCGCTGGACCTGGTGGAGCGGGCTCGCCAAATCGTCCGCCGCTGGGCGGGCTCCGGCGGCGAGGGGCCACCGCGGCCGCCCGCCGGGCTGGCCCCCGCCGCCGAGGCGTGCGGCAGGTTGCAGCCGGCGCTGGAGGAGCTTTCCGCCATGCTGCCCGAGCACGAGCTCGGCGGGATGACCCATACCGGCCTGGCCGAGGCCGTTCGCGCCCTCGCCGCGGATCGGATCACGCTGAACCGCCTGCCGCGGCTGGCCGAACTGACCGGGCGCATCGCCGCGGCCGGCGTCGACGGACTCCTCGAGGAGGTGCGCTCCGGCGGCGTGGCGCCCGGCGGGCTCCGTGACGAGTTCGAGCGGGCCTGGCTGGGTTCGATACACCGGGAGGTACTGCTGGGCGACCCCGGCCTGGCGGCTTTCGACGGCGGCCGGCAGGCCCGCCACGTGCGCGAGTTCCGCGAGGCCGATACCGCCCATCTCGGCCTGGCGCCGGAACGGATCCGCCGCAGGGTCGCCGAGAGCGCCACCGCCGTCTGCAACGCCCACCGCGACCAGGACGCGCTGATCCGCAGGGAGGCGGCCAAGAAGACGCGCCACCTGCCGCTGCGGGGCCTTTTCGAGCAGGCTCCCGACGTGCTCACGGCGGTGCGGCCCTGCTGGGCGATGTCGCCGCTGGACGTGGCCCAGACGCTGCCGGCGCGGAAGCTCTTCGATCTGGTCATCTTCGACGAGGCCAGCCAGGTGCTGCCCTCCGACGCCATCCCTGCGCTGCTGCGGGCGCCGCGGGCGATGGTGGCGGGCGACTCCCGCCAGCTCCCGCCCACGGTGTTCTTCGACGGCGCCGCCGACGGCGAGAGCGACGAGAGCGACGACGCCGGCTCGCTGTCGGACTTCGAGTCGATCCTCGACGTGATGGACGCGCTGCTGTCGCGCCGGCCGCTCACCTGGCACTACAGGTCCACCGACGAGCGCCTCATCGCCTTCTCCAACCACAACGTCTACGGCGGCTCGCTCACCACGTTCCCCGGTGCCGGCGGGGGCGAATGCCTGCACTTCGAGCCGGTCGAGCACCGTCCCGGCGAGGCGACCGACACGCGCAGCAACCCCGACGAGGTGCGGCGAGTCGTGGACCTCATGATCGACCACGCCCGGACGCGGCCGGACGAGTCGCTCGGCGTCATCGCCATGGGCCGGTATCACGCCGACCGGATCGAGGAGGTGCTGCGGCGCCGGCTGGCCACCGAGAGCAGCCCCGAAATCGAGGCGTTCTTCGACGAGGCTGCGCCCGAGCGGGCCTTCGTCAAGAACCTCGAGCGGGTGCAGGGCGACGAGCGGGACGCCATCGTGCTCAGCATCGGCTACGGCAAGAATCCTTCCGGGCGCCTCCTGTACCGGTTCGGTCCGCTGAACCAGCAGGGAGGCGAGCGGCGCCTCAATGTGGCCGTGACGCGAGCCCGGCGGCGGATGACGCTGGTGTCGTCGTTCTCCCACGCCGAGATGGATCGGGACCGTACCTCGGCGGAGGGCGTCGCGCAGCTGCGCGGCTACCTGAAGTACGTCGAGACCGCCGGAACCGACCTCGAGGGCGCCGACGAGACCGAGCCACTGAACTCCTTCGAGATCGACATGATGGACAAGCTCACCGCTGCGGGACTGAGTGTCGTCGCGCAGTACGGCTGCTCGGGTTACCGGATCGACTTCGCGGTGCGCCATCGGAGCGATCCGGGGCGTTTCGTCCTCGCCGTGGAGGCCGACGGCGCCTCCTACCACTCCTCGCAGACCGCCCGGGACCGCGACCGGCTGCGCCAGGACCACCTGGAGCGCCTCGGCTGGCGGTTCTGCCGCATCTGGTCCACCGACTGGTTCAACGACCACGCCGGCGAGGTCGAGAGGGTGTTGCAGGCGTACCGCGCCGCGGTCGCCGAGAGCGACCCGGGGGGTGGTGCCGGCAGCGGCGACCCGGAGCGCGCCCACGCTGGCGGTGGTGCCGGCGCCGGCCCTGGCGGGGACCGCACCGGCGACGGTGTCGGCAGCGGTGATGGTGCGGGTGAACGAAGCGCGGGGCAGGCGGTTGGGCGGGGCGCCGGTTCGGCGGCCGCCGATGAGGGCAGGGCTGCTTCGACGTCCGGCCCGGCCCGGCGAGGTTCACCTCCGTACGTTCCCCGCGGCGCGCCGATTGCCGAGCACGACCCGGAGAAGCTGGTGCGGCTGGCCCGCTGGATAATGTCCGACGGCCTCCTGCGCACCGACGAGCAGATCTTCGAGGAGATGTTCGATCTCTTGGGCTACGGGCGCCGCGGTCACCGCATCCGGGAGGCGCTCTACGACGCGATCCGGTTGGCTGCGACCGACTGATGCTCGAGAGGATCACCGCGGTCCCACGTGCGAGGGCCGATGGCATCGGCCACCTCTCCGGCGGACACCGCGGTTCGTCAGGCCGGTGCCGGCGCGGTGGACGGTTCGGGCTTTCGGAGAGCCGCCTCGTCTTCAACCACCAGGCAGCGGCCGAGCGCATTCAGCGCCGTGTCCACCGACGTGATGTGGGACCGGTGTCCGGGGTCCAGCAGGCGGCGGACCGTGTTCTCCCCCACGCCCAGGCGGCGGGCGAGGGCAACGTTGGTCACGCCCTGCTCCCGCATCGCCGTGTGTAGGGCCAGCTTCGCCGCGACGATGGGAGACACGGCGATCAGCACCTGGCCCTCGGCGAGGGGGCTGGGAACCGGGATGTCCTCGCGTGCCTTGACGTACATGCCCAGCGCGACGGCCAGGCAATCGCCGGCCAACTCCAGGGCCTCGTCCCGGGACCAGCCGCCTGTATTGGCTCCGTACACGTCCGGAAAGGTCACGACCCAGGCTTCCCTGCCGCTCGCTCGCTCTTCTTCCTCATCGCGGACGATGCTGCAGGGGTAGGCATAGCGCATGATCTAGAACTCCCTCTTGTCGATGTGGAGGCCCTTCAGCATCGAGGCCAGGGTGCCCGCCGGAATCTCGCCATGCGGGACGGTGGTCCGATAGGGACCCAGCCGCAACTCTCCATGACTTCCCTTCCCGCGGCTGGGAACGAAATCGAAGTCCAGCCGGTTTCGGCGGGCGTATCGCCGGGCTCGTCGGCAGAACTCCCGCCCGTTCACGAGTCCATTATCGCACATATCTGTGCGATCAACAAGGCGCGTTCGGGCGGCGGTGACTCAGACGACCTTGCCGGGGTTGAGGACGCCGGCGGGGTCGAGGGTGGCCTTGATCCGTCGCATCAGGTCGAGCGCGACCGGGGGCTTGCGGCGGGCGAGTTCGTCCCGCCAGCGCCAGCCGATGCCGTGCTCGGCGCTGAAGCTGCCCCCGAGGGATTCGGTCACGTCGAAGACAGCCTCGGTCAGGCGGTCCTCGCTGTCACCGAGCACGTGCGGGTCCGCTCCTGGCGGTGCCAGCAGGTTGAAGTGGATGTTGCCGTCGCCGAGGTGGCCGAAGGCGTTGACCTGCACGCCGGGCAGTACCGCCTCGACCGCGGCCGTGGCCTGCTCCAGGAAGTCGGGCACGCGGGCCGGCACCACGGCGATGTCGTGCTTGACCGAGCCGCCGGAGCGCTTCTCGGCCTCGGGCGGCGCCTCGCGCACCTGCCACAGCCGCTCGGCGGCGGCGCTGCCGTCGGCCACCGTGGCGTCGCCGATGAGACCGTCGGCGAGGGCGTCGGCGAGCACCTCCTCCAGCAGCCGTCGCAGATCCTCGCCTGCCCGGCCCGACGTCAACTCGACGAGCAGCAGGGACTCCGCGCCGGGACCGAACGGATCGCGGGCACCGCCCGGTTGCACGCAGGCCAGGCGGCGCGTGGTGGGACTCAGCCACTCGCACGCGCTGACGCGCCCATCGCTCGCGTCCAGCAACCGGCCGAGAACCTCCAGGCCGGCGCGCGCGCCGGCCGCCCAGGCCGCCCCGTCGCTCTCCGGCGGGCCTTCCGGAGAGCCGGTTGCCCGAGCGGGTGCCCGGCCGCCGGAGAGGGTGGCCATGGCGGTTGCCCGCTGCCGGGCAGGCGCGAACAGCGCCAGGGTGGCCTCGCAGATCACGCCGAGGGTGCCCTCGCTGCCCACGAAGAGGTTCTTCAGGTCGTAGCCGGTGTTGTCCTTGCGCAGGCCGCCGCCGAGGCG
>JAPONU010000324.1 GCA_026713745.1 bacterium | reverse complement strand
GAGACCCGGTAGGTCACGCCGGCCCCCCAGACGGGCGTGTCCCCATCGATCGGGCTCAACAGCCGTGGCACACCCCCAACCGGCGGGTTCCGCAACGCGGCGGTGACCTGCTCGCGAATCTCCGCCGCCGAGTGGTGCAGCAGGGCAGCCAGGGTCGCCACGGTCTCGATCGGATGAACCCCCTCATCATCGATGACCCCCGGCCGGGCCAACCCCGCCACCGAGTCAACGAATCGAACGATCGCGGTCATGCCGCCACCCCCTGCGCGCGCTGGTACCGGCCGGCAACACTACTTTCCGCACCCGCCGCCGGCAGACGACCCCGGCCCGGACCGCCACGGACGTCCGAGGGAGGGGGCGCCGGGGGCGCATTCCGGATCGACTACGCAGGCGAGAGACGGAATCGACACCGGCGACCCCGACCGGGCAACCCGCCGCCGCTCACCAGGAATAGAACCCCTGACCGCTCTTGCGCCCGAGCTCACCGCGGGCGACCTTGTCGCGCAGCAGCGCCGGTGCGCTGAACCTCGGGCCGAGGCGATCCTCGAGGTGCTCGGCGATGGCGAGGCGCACGTCGAGACCCACCAGGTCGGTGAGTTCCAGCGGCCCCATGGGGTGCTTGTAGCCGAGGCGCATGGCGGTGTCGATGTCGTCGACGTCGGCCACCCCGTCCTCCACCATCCGGATGGCCTCGAGGCCGAGCGCCAGGCCAAGCCGGCTGGTGGCGAACCCCGGATGGTCGCTGACAACAATCGGCGTCTTGCCGAGAAGTTGCGCCCAGCCCCGGGCGGCCTCGACAGCCGCCTCACTCGTGCGCTCGGCCACGACCACCTCCACGAGCAGCGACACCGGCACCGGGTTGAAGAAGTGCATCCCCACGAACCGCTCCGGGCGGCGCAACGCGGCTGCGATCTCCGTGGGCGGCAGCGAGCTGGTGTTGGTGGCGATGACCGCGTCGTCGGGACAGTGGGGCTCCAACTCGGCGAGCACGGCTTGCTTCAGCGCGAGATTCTCCGGGACCGCCTCGACAACCAGCGAGCATTCGGTGTGCTCGTGCCCGGTCGCCAACGTGAGTCGCCCGAGCGCGTCGCCGACGTTCAAATCGGGGTCGCGCTTGGCCAGACGCAGGAGCGACGACTCGATCCTGGCGCGCGCCGCGGTGAGCAGAGCGGTCTCGACGTCGATCAGGCGGACGCGCTGGCCTGCCGCCAGCAGGCTGGCCGCGATCCCCGCACCCATGGTGCCGCCACCGATGACCACGATCACGGGTTCGTGCCCACCCGTTCGCGCCCGAGCGATCCGCTCCCGACGTTCTCGACTATGACGGCGATCCCCTGGCCGACCCCGATGCACATCGCCGCGAGGCCGTAGCGACCGCCGGTGCGCACCAGATGGTGCACCAGCGTGGTCAGAATCCGGGCGCCCGAACAGCCGAGCGGATGACCGACGGCGATCGCGCCGCCGACCGGGTTCACGATCGACCGATCCAGATCCGGCCAATCGGCCAGGCAGGCCAGGGCCTGGGCACCCGATCCGAGCGAGACCGTCCATTCGGCGGGCATCGCCGGGTTGACCATCCGCCACCCGAGCGCCGAGTTCCAGACCGTCTGGTTCGCCGTCGGGAACGCCCTCTCCGGCTTCTGCAGCACCCAGGGAGCCCGGCTCATCGACTCCACACCGCCGGCAACGACGACGTCGGCGTCGCCCACCGCCAGCGCCCGGCTCGCAGCGATCACCGCCTCCATGCCGGATCCGCAGAGCCGGTTGACGCTCGAGCCCGGAACCGTCGTCGGGAATCCGGCCAGCAGCGCGGCCATGCGAGCGACGTTCCGGTTGTCCTCACCGGCGCCGTTGGCGTTTCCGAGGTACACCTCGTCGAAGTCCGCGGCGTCGAGCCCCTGCGACCTGCCGACCAGTTCTCGCAAGGCGATCGCCGCCAAATCGTCGGGACGGGTCGCCGCCAGCGCCCCGCCGAGGCGACCGATGGGCGTGCGGACCGCGTCGGCAACGAAGACGTCCTCGACGTGTCGCCTCATGGCGCTGTCTCCGGGGTCATGCGACGCTGCGCCCGCCGCAGACGAACACCACCTGACCGGTCACGTACGAGGCCGCCGGTGACGTGAGGAAGGCGACGACCTCGGCAATCTCGGTCGGCCGGCCCGCCCGCTGCATGGGAATTGCCGAGGTGACCTTGTCCCAGGTGGCTTGGGGAACCGCCCTCGTCATCTCCGTATCGGTGAAGCCCGGAGCGATGGCGTTGACGCGCGTCCGTGGCGCAAGCTCGCGAGCGAGAGCGCGGGTCATGCCCACCAGCCCTCCCTTCGATGCGGCGTAGTTGAACTGCCCGAAGTTCCCAAGATAGGAGCGGGAACTCATCGAGACGATGGAACTGCCGTCGATCAGTTCGTCGCGCAGCAGGTGAATCAGTGCGTACGCCGCGCCCAGGTTGACGCGCAGAACGAGCCGGAGGTCGGTCTCGGACATCGCCGTGAGGCGCGCATCGCGCGTGATACCGGCGTTGTTGACGATTGCTCGAACGCCTCCGCCGCTGCGGTGCACCTCGGCGCCGATCTCGGCAAGGCCCGACGGGTCGGTCAGGTCGGCGCAGACCGCAGCGGCACCAAGTTGCGCGGCGACGGCTGTCACCGCCGGATCGACATCAACGAGGAGCAATTCGTGACCGCCGGCCGCCAGGCGACGCGCGATCTCCAGGCCGATGCCGCGTGCCGCCCCGGTGACGACCGAGACGCTCACGGCTGAAGCCTTCCCAGCTTGGCACTGCCCAGGTCGATCAACTCGCCCGTCATCACCGGATCTGCCAGCAGGCCTCCGATCACCCGCGCTGCGCCGGGCCGATCCACATCGTCGGGAAGGGCGACCACGTTTGCCGAGGCCGACCGGCGTGAGAATT
This sequence comes from bacterium, assembly GCA_026713745.1. Classification (GTDB taxonomy): domain Bacteria; phylum Actinomycetota; class Acidimicrobiia; order Acidimicrobiales; family CATQHL01; genus VXNF01. The sequence continues at coordinate 15,910 of JAPONU010000324.1, read as the reverse complement.
CGAACGCCACCGCCCTCGCGCAACTGATGAGCGCCCCGGCGAGTGCGCCCGCGAGCGCCGATCGTGCGCCGCGCAGGTCGGCGGAGTGCACCACGTAGACGAGCGGCACCTGCTCGGTTGTGCATTCGCCCGCGACCCGGAATGCCTCGACGAGTCGATCCTCCACCGAGCGCCAGTCCGAGGGCAGGTCGCAGGCGGCGAGCACGGCGCCGTCGGTAACAGTCTCGGGCAGCAACTCGCCGAGCCAGGTGGTCGAGTCGTCCAGCAGGAGGTTCTTCACGCCAGGTGCCTTATCGCCTCGGACCGGTTCGGTGTCAGGCGCGCCGGTGGCCCGGACCCCGACCGGTCCGGGCCACCAAGCGGCGGAGTGCTACGTCGTTTGACCTAGCCCTCGACACATCCGTCGAGACCCTCGGAAAGCACGCCCTCGGACCAGCCGTCGGGGCACGCATTCCGCGTGATGTAGCGCCGCGAGGGATCTTGTTCCAGGCTCGCGAGGTACTCGGCGGTGTACGGCTCTGCGACGTCGCCCGGGTTGGGCTCACCGGTCCGGGATGCGGACAGCGAGGCCTCCGGGAGCATCACGTTGAAGATGTCCGCGGTGTCCTCGTCGCTCACTGTCCCCTCGGGGAACACGTTGCAACCCTCGGTCTGGTAGTCGCCGGTGCACTCCCGGACATTGTCCGCGGTGACGATCTGGTACGGCACCTCGATGTCCTTGGGAATTCCCGCTGGGCCGTCGAGCAGGATCGCCGCCATGATCTTCATGGCGATGCCGCCCTGGGCAGGCGGGGAGCCGATGCTCACACCGGGCCATCCCTCGAGCAGCCGCAGCCGGAAGAAGTTCGACGTCTCCCCGCTCACCGGGATCTCCTTGTCGACCGCCCGCAGGGCGTTCACGCAGCCGGTCTCGCCGTAGCCGCAGAAGATGCCTTCCACGTCGGGGAACGATGCCAGCGCCTTGGCCGTCTCGGCCTGCTGCTGGGCACTGCTCCAGCGCCCTTCGTACTCCGTCAGGATCTCGGTGTCGGGAGCCACCTGCTCGAGCGCGGCGAGCGCGGAGCCATAGTGGACGTTGTCCGTCGAGGTGCCAACGACGCCGTGGGAGACGAAAATCTCGTCGTCGCCCTCCATGAGCCTCAGGAGTTCGGCCATGGCGTTGTATCCCATGAACGGGTGCTCGGCCAAGTCGCCGTTCGGCAAGGTGGGAACACTGGTGATGTACGACACGTTGTAGGCACACGGCTCGGTGACCGTCGCGTCGAAGATGATGACGACCACACCCTGCTCGCAGGCGTCGCGGTATGCGGAGTTGATCGCAGTCGGCGAGAGCGCGTAGGAGATGATGCCGTCGGCGCCCGCCGCCACCATCGACTGGACCTGCGAGATCTGGGACTCGGGGTCGGGCGTCGTGAGGTCGGACCGCACCTCGATGCACTCGTTGAACGGGGGCATCTTGGCAACCGCCAGCCCGAGGTTCTGGGCCGCGGTCTGCCACGCATTGCCGATGTTCAGCGACGTCATGTAGACGACGTACTTGTCGCCGCCGCCTCGTGGCGGCTTGTGGTTGGCGAAGCACGAGGCGTCGCCTGCGTCGGAACCCGCGTCCGCGGCCGGCGCAGGAGCCGGCGCCGCGGCCTCGGTGGCGGCGGGCGCAGGAGCCGGTGCAGGGGCCTCGGTGGCCGCGGGTGCAGGAGGCGGCGAAGCCGTGCTGGAGGAATCGTCCGACTCGCTGCAGGCGGACAATACAAGAACGCCAACAGCCAGCACGGCTGCCACCATTCGCATTTTGGTCTTACTTCTCACTGTCATCTTCATCCTTTCCATTTGGGGGACAGTTCCATTGGGCGTGTGCCGGCTGATCTACGGGGTTCGTGCCGGCTGGGATCGCCGCCTGCGAAACGCCGACATGCTCAGGCGCGTGCTCAGGAGTGCAACGATCACAACGGCGCCGTAGAGCACCGACTTCCATCCCTGGGAGAAGCCGGTCGCGCCGATGACGACCGTGATGGTCGTGAGCAGCAGGGCCGCCGCGACGGTGCTGAGCCAGTCGCCCCGACCGCTTCCGATGATCGTGCCGCCGACCAGCACGGCCGAAATCGAAGGGATCAGCCATTCGGTGCCCAGGTCGAGTTGAGCGTTGGCCGAGAACCCCAGCAACATCACCCCTGCCACGCCGGCTCCGAGTCCGCAGATGCCGTAGACGCCGACCAGAATCCAATCGACCGGGCGACCGACGATCCGAGCCGCGGTGGGGGAACTCCCCACCAGGTATGTCTCCCGGCCGACTCTGCTCTTCATCTGCAGCACGTAGCCGAAGATCACAGCCGCAATCAGGAAGAAGACCGGCAGTGAAACGCCGCCCAACTTGCCGGATCCGCTGAAGGTGGTGAACAGACTCTCCGGGGCCGGTGGCGACTCCCTGCCGAAGGTCCAGCCCACGGTCAATCCGACGAGAATCCCGTTGACGGCCAGCGTGACGATGAAGGCCGGCACGTCGAACTTCACCACGATCAGCCCGTTGAAGAGACCGACACCCGCTGCGGAGAGGAGTGCCAGGACGATCGCCACCCCCATGTTCCAGCCGTACTCGTCGGTCGTCAGAGCGGTCATCGTGGCCGAGAGTGCGATCACGCCAGGGACCGACAGGTCCAGGCCCCCTGTCAGCATCACCAGACCCTGCCCGAGCGCCAAGACTGCAACGAAGAGGCTCAGCGTCAGCAGGCTCTGGGCCGCACGCCACGAGGGCAGTGCATCACTGACGATCCGGCCGCCGACGAAGACGAGACAGGCGATTCCGAAGATCAGCAGAGGCCGCGCGAAGCGGCGCAGGGCCGCGGCCGAGCGTTCGCTCAGGTCACCGGCCATGACTCACCACCCACACCGGCGATCTACGCGGACTCATCGCTCACATCCGCGTAGTGCGCGGAGAGCATCTCGCGATCCTTGGCGCGGCGGGCTGCGATGGCGCCGAGCAGGACTGCGATCAGGATGATGATCCCGGTCACCACCTGGACCATCCAGTTGCTGATCCCCAGGACGAACAGCACCTTCGGGATCGCCACGAGCGTCAGCGCCCCGAAGATGGACCCGATCGCCGAGCCGGTCCCGCCGACGAACGCCGTACCGCCCACGGCAACCGCGGCGAACGTCGACAACAGGTAGGCATTGCCGATGTTGGCGTCGCCGGTCTCGGTCGTCAGGGCGATGAGCACACCCGCGAACCCGTACAGAGCTCCGGCGATCGAGAAGATGGAGATGCGCACTGCCCTCGTCGACACGCCGGAGAGTCGGAGCGCCTCCTCGTCCTTCCCGATGGCGAACATGTACATGCCGAGCCGTGTCCGGCGGAACACCAGCCAGGCCGCGGCGAGCGCCAGAATGAGGATCAATGCCCGCGGCACCGTCGCATGGGTCTTCAGCGCGTCGACCAGGGTGCGCGGCACGATGCCGCCCGGCGTCTTCAACCGGATCAGCGCCAGACCCTGCGGGATCACCAGCGTCGCCAGCGTCACCGCGATGCCGGGGAGCTTGCCGTAGACCACGAGCACCCCGTTGACGAGCCCGATCCCGGCGCCGAGCAGAACGAAGACGACCACCATGAGCCACGGGTTGAGCGACTGCAGACTGGTGGCCATGAGCACGTTGACCAGCGTCACCACGCCTGCCGCCGAGAGGTCGAACTCGCGGGTGATGATGACGAGCGTGACGCCGATCGAGGCGACGATCAGCGGTGTTGCCAGCACCAGATACGACTCGATCAGGCGCACAGTGAGCCCACCGATCTGCCGCTGATCCCAGACCACGAGCACAATCAGCAGGAACAGCGCGGCGCGGGTGGTCCCGCCGGTGCTCAAGCGCCCGAGCCAGCGCCGCAAGCCGGTCATTTCGCCTGCTCCGGGCCATCGGCAATCTCGCCGCCGTGCCCCACGGCCGCTGCCAGGATGTGATCCTCGCGGATCGCCTCGCCGGTCAACTCGGCCGCGATGCGACCGTTGTAGAGCACCACGACCCGGTCACTCAGACCCACGAGTTCGGGAATCTCCGTGGAGTAGAAGACCAGCGCGATCCCCTCGGCCGATGCCCGGCGCAACATGTTGTAGACCTCGAGCTTCGCCGACGGATCGATGCCGCGTGTGGGATCGAACATCAGCAGCACCCTGGCGCCCGACAGAGCGGTCCTTGCGAGGACGGTCTTCTGCTGGTTCCCGCCGGAGAGTTGGCCGACCTCGCGCGCGAGGAACTCGGCGGGAAGCTGCGCGTCGGCTCCCGCACCTGCCGCGAGTTGCACCTCCGCGGCCCCGCGCACGAGGCCGAACGAGGTGACCCGACCGAGAGCGGTCGAGGTGATGTTCTGCACCGTCGAGAGGTCGGCGAACAGACCCTCGATCTTCCTCTCCTCCGGTACGAGCGCGATCCCGCGACCGCTGTTGAGAGCGGCGCGGGGAGTCTTCGCGCGGTACGGCCGGCCGTCGATGGTGACGGTGCCCCCCGTCATCGGTCCGGCGCCGGCGAGGCCGTAGAACAGCGCCCGCTGTCCCTGACCCTCGAGGGCCGCAACCCCCACGATCTCGCCCTCGCGGATGTCGAGATCCACGCCGCGAAGCTTCGTCCCGACGGTCATTCCTCTGGTCTGCAGCACCGTCGGGGCGGCGGGGGGAAGTTCGTGCCGGCGCGCCGGGAAGACCAGCTCGATCGAACGGCCGATCATCATCGAGATCAAGCTGTTGGCGTCGAAGTTGGAGTCGTCGAAGGAGCCGACGACCTCGCCGTTGCGGAGCACCGTGCCCCGGTCGCACAACTCCCTGATCTCCCCGAGCTTGTGGGAGATGTAGAGAACAGTCGTGCCGGCATGGACGAGTTCCCGGATCTTGGCGAAGAGCCAGTCCGTGTCGGGCAGCGCGGCCGTCGGCTCGTCGAGGATCAGGAGCGAGGGCCGCACGTACATCGCCCGGAGCGTCTCGAGCCGCTGCTTGGCGCTCAGCGGGAGGTCCTCCACGAGCATGTCCGGATCGAGGTCCGGGACCTCCCACTCGTCGAGCACTTCCTGTGCCCGGCGGGCAACACGGCGGCGGCCGACGATTCCCAGCCGGGTGGGCAACTCGGCGATCAACAGGTTCTCGCCGACGGTGAGGTTGGACAGCAGCGACAGTTCCTGGAAGGAGGTGCTGATGCCGGCTTCGCGAGATGCCCGCGAGTTCCCGAACGACAGCGGCGCGCCGCGAACGCGCACGTCGCCAGCGTCGGGAACCACCATGCCGGCGAGGCACTTCACGAGCGTCGACTTGCCGGCGCCGTTCTCCCCCACGATTGCGTGGATCTCGCCCTGCCGCAGCACCAAGTCGGCGTTCTCCAGCGCCCGCGCGTCGCCGAACGACTTGGACAGGCCGGTGACCTCCAGTGCCGTCACCATGCCGGCAATCTCCTGGTCACCGAGCACGGCCCGGCGGAGCGGACCGAACACCGCACGCGGCCACCGATGGCGGTCTCAAGCAGCGATGCGCTCAACGAGCTTTTCCTTCTGCGTACCGGGGCGCTCGATGGCGCCCTCAGTCACGAGCGAAACGGCGGTCCCGACGCTCAGCGCGCTCCGGATCGCTTGCTGGATTTCCCCCGCCAGATCCGGGAACGCCTCGGTGTCGCCGCCCGCCACCTCCACCCGCAGCTTGAGCGGCTCGTAGGTGCTGTGGCCCGGGAAGTCGATGTCGATCTTGAGGTAGCCCGTCGTTCTGGGCCGCAGCCCCACGACCACCTCCTTGATGGCCGCAGGGAACACGTTGACGCCGCGCACGATCAGCATGTCGTCGGTCCGGCCGTGCGCCTTGATGCGGTAGCCGGTCCGGCCGCAGTCACAGCCCGTCGCGGTGACCGTTACCAGGTCGCCCATCCGGTACCGGATGAGCGGCGTGGCACGACGGGCCAGCGTGGTGTAGACAACTTCGCCGGTCGCGCCCTCCTCGATCGGCAGCGTCTCGAGAGTCTCCGGCGCCACGATCTCAACGTGCAGGGCGGCCTGCGAGCAGAGGTGCATGCCGTCCTTGTGGTCGCACTCCGCCCAGTACGTGCTCCCAAAGTCCGCTCCACCCATCATGTCGCGAACATCCGCGGCCCAGAGTGACTCCATCTGCGCTCGGATTGCAGGCTCACCGGCACCGGGCTCGCCACCCGCGGAGATCTTCCGGACCGAGAGTTCTCGCGCCGGCTTGCCGAGTACCTCGGGGGCGGCGGTGCCCAGGTGCGACACCATCGACGGCGTGGCGCACATCGCAACCGGCTGCAGGTGCTCGATGGCCCGCAGGAGCCGCTCGGTGCCCGACTCCGCACCGAGCGGGATGACGCAGCAGCCGAGGTGCTGGAGGTGTTCGACGTTCACGAGCCCGCCCACGAACCCCCGTCCCATGGCGTAGGCGTGCATGACCCAGTCGCACCGGCGGAATCCGTTGGCGTAGAACACCCGCGCCCCCATCGCGTTCCACGTGGCGATGTCCTCGCTGGTCGCACCGACGAAGGTCGGCATTCCGGTGGTGCCTGACGAGGACTGGATCTGCACGATCGACTCGAGTGGTGCGGCGGCGTGAAGACCCAACGGCGGCCGTGCGAGCAGGCTCTCCCGCACCTCGGCCTTGGTGGTGAACGGCAGATCCGCCAACTGATCCAGCGAACGCACTCTCGCGGCCGCGCCCCCGAACTTCCGCTGGTAGAACTCCGAGTGGCTCATGACGTAGCCGAGATGCTCGGCGAACAAGTCCTCGTGCATGGCCCGGAGGCCCGAGGCCGGCAGCACCTCGATGGGGTCGTAGACGTCCGCCACGGCTCGTCAAGCCAGCCTTCGGATCTCGTCGGGCAAACCGAACATCCGGAACTCGGGGACCACGGCCTGGCCGAAGAGTTGAATGGCCCTCGCAGTTTCACCCGCGTGCATCTCGTGATAAGCGAGCCGCGCCACCACGTAGTTCACGCCGAGTTCGTGCTGGTAGCGATACAACTGCTCGATGCACTGCTCGGGATCGCCGATCACGAACCGATCCCGTGCGAGGTCCACGAACGAGCCGCTGCCCGCGTCCGCCGGCTCCCCGAGCCGGGCGTACAGCCGCTCCAGCGCCGGCCGGGCCGACTCGTGGGCTTCCTCGCCGGTGCGGGCAATGAACACCTCGCGGGCGAGCGGGACGATCTCCCCGGGACCGGGCTCACGCCGGGAATACAACGGCCTCAGCTCCTCGAGGGAGAGGTGCGCCGGTCCGAAGAAGGGCAGCGCCTCGGCGGCCGCCACCTCGGCCGCGATGGATGTTCCCGCCATCCAGAGGGGGACTGCGAGTTGGGCCGGCTTCGGCTGCACCGAGATCGAGTGGAGCCCGGCAGCGACGGTGTGCACCGCCATCTCCGCCGGAATCGTGTGATACGGGCTGTGGTGATTGAACGGGTTCGGGCCCCAGGCCTTGCGCATGACTGCGAGATCGTCCCGGATGCGGTCGACCGATGCGTCCCCGCCCCAACCGGCGGCGACCCGCTCCCCCGGCTCCCCGCAGGCCACGATCACCCTGCCGTTGGAGATGTTGTCGATGCAGGCGACCTCCTCGGCCACGTAGATGGCGTTGACCAGTCCCGCGAGGGGCATCAGCCCGACGCGCACGTAGGTGGTTCGCTGTGCAACCGCCGCACCCACCACAGAGGCCGACGAGTTGAACGCCCCCGGCGTGAAGTTGCGTTCGTCCACCCAGACGGAGTCGAATCCCCAGCGCTCGGCAATCTCGGCTTGCTCGAGCGCCTCCTCGTAGGTGTCCACGTGCTGCTTGCCGGCGATCGATTCGATCGTGAGCGGGCCTAGTCCAAATCGCATGGGTGTCCCTTCTCACTCAGGTCGGGCCGGTGCCATCAGACATGCGGGATGACTTCGGTCGCGAGGAGTTCGAGCGACCGTAGGTACTTGGCTCGCGGCAGTGAGTCGAACCGGGTTCCGAAAATGATGTGATCGGCGCCCGCCGAGGCGATCTCGCGGATCCCCCTAACGACGCGCTCGGGCCTTCCGATTGTCCGTTCGTGGACGGCCACGAGCTTCGCCGCGGCCGCGTCCAGCTCGCTGGGCCGATCGAAGCCGACCGGCTCGCCGTGCTCGTCCACGAGGTAGCGCCAACCGCCGAGTTGCTCGCGCAGCAGGAAGCGCAACGAGGGGAGCGCCTCGCTGAAGGCTTCCTCGTTCGTCTCGGCGACCCAGCCGCGCCGGAGCACGCCCATCTTCGCGCCGCTACCGGTGGTTCCCGCCGCCTCGGCGCACTCGCGGTACAGGGCGATGTGGCTGCGCACCTGATCGAGGGTGAGCGCGTCGGAGAGGATGATAGAGGCACCCATCCGGGCTGCCCGCTCCACCGGCTTCGGACCGACGGCGGCCACCCAGATGGGGACATCGACCTGGTAGGGCTTCGGCGTGACCGCCACGTCGGGGACGCTGAATTGCGCACCCTCGAAATTCACCGGCCCGTCGGCCCAGGCACGCCGGAGGACCTCGACACCCTCCTCGAACCGCTGCCGCCTCACGCGCCGGTCGATATTGAAGCCGTCGAACTCGTTGTCCCGATACCCCAGCGCAAGGCCCAGATCGAGCCTCCCCGCCGAGAGTTGGTCGAGCACCGCCGCCTGGTGCGCAACACGGAGAGCCTCGTGCTGGCTGAACAGGAGTGCCGCCTGGCCGATCCTGATGTGCTTGGTGGCCGCTGCGATACCGCCGGCGACGGTGAGGAGTGAGGGGCAGTAGCCGTCGTACCAGAAGTGGTGTTCCGTCTGCCAGATCGTGGAAATTGTGCGCAGTTCATCGACGTACTGCGCGTCTTCGATCAACTCCTGGTAGAGGTACGAAAAATGCCGGGGTCCTGTCTTCGTCGACTGCAGGCTCCAGATGCCCACGCCCACGTCAACCTTCCCCATGCTCACCCCTCCGCTCGTGTTCAATACGACGACCGTAGTAAGTACCGACCCTCAATCTAGCCCGCAGTTGGCCGGAGCACGGGACCGACGCCGGATGGCCGCAGCAGGTGCGGGCGGACTCCGAGCATCGGGCGGAGCCGATCACCGGTACTTGCCGAAGTCGGGCACACGCTTCTCGTTGAAGGCCGTCACTCCCTCGCGGGCCTCGTCGGAACCCACGAACGCCGCCAGACCGTCGAACGCGACGGCGGAGATGCCGGCGATGGACTCGGTATCGGCGTTGAAGGAGTGTTTGACGAACTTCAGGGCAGCCGGACTGAGTGCGAGCATCTCGTCGGCCCACGTGCGCACCTCTTCACGCAACCCCGACATCGGCACCACGCAGTTCACGAGGCCCCACTCCAGCATGGTGGCAGCGCTGTAACGGCGGCACAGGTACCAGATCTCGCGGGCGCGGCGCACGCCGACGTGGCGGGCGAGATACGCCGTTCCGAAGCCGGCGTCGAAGGATCCCACCCGGGGGCCGGCCTGGCCGAACTGGGCGTGGTCGGCGGCGATGCTGAGGTCGCACACCACGTGCAGCACCTGACCCCCGCCGATGGCGTACCCGTTCACCGCCGCGATCACCGGCTTCGGGACGTCCCGGATCAAGCGTTGCAGGTATTCGTCCTGGAAGACGCCGTACTCGCTGGGCCCGTAGTCTCCGGTCTCAAGACGCTGCTTCTGGTCCCCGCCCACGCAGAAGGCGCGATCCCCCGCCCCGGTCAGCGCAATGACGCCGACGGCCGGATCGCCCCACGCCAGCTTGAAGCAGTGGACCAGCTCATCAATCGTGCGTGCCCTGAACGCATTGAGTCGCTCGGGCCGGTTGATCGTGATCCACGCCAAGCCGTCATCCACCTCATACAGGACGTCTGAGAGTTCAGAAACTTTCAACTCCGTGCTCCTTACTCATGGGGCGGACAGGCCGCCTGTCGAACCAATGCGGTGTTCCGCCACCCAACGCGGGCCAGTGCAACGATGTACGATCCGGCGGATGAGAAGCGGCGACCTCGTGGACGCGCTGATGGCCTTGGGATTCACGCAATACGAGTCCAGGACGTACATCGGCCTGCTCAGAGAAGAGGGACAGACCGCATACGCCGTCTCGAAAGTCAGCGGCGTCAGCCAGCCGAAGGTCTACGAGGCGCTCCGCAGGCTCGAATCTCGGGGGGCGGCGGTGCAGGTCGGTGCCGATCCTCTGCGTTTCACCGCCACGCGCCCGGACGAGTTGATCTCCGGGCTGCGCTCGGAGTTCGGTGCCCGCGCCACCGCCGCGGAACGCGAACTCTCGCGCATGCTCAGCGAGACCGGCGAGCCGGAGCGGTCGCCGGCGGTGATGTCGAGCGTCGTGTCCCGCGACGTGCTCATGCAATCGGCCCGCACGTCGATCAAGTCGGCACGCACGAAGCTCTACATCTCGGGCTGGGAGGGCGAGTTGTCCGAGCTGGCCGAGGATGTCGACAGTGCCGCCGACGCCGGAGTGGCCAGCGTGGCCCTCGTGTTCGGACGGGGGCCGGCGCCGATTCGAGTGGGCCGCGTCTTCCAGCACCTGTCGACCGCCAAGATGGTGTACCCCAATCATCAGAATCGTCATCTCGCAATCGTCCGCGACGGACTGGAAGCCATCTGGGCGATGTACTCGCCGGAGCAGGGCTGGACCGGCCTCATCTCCTCGGACCGTCGCATGATCGGGCTCACTCGCGGGTTCATCCGCCATGACATCTACGTTCAGAAGACGTTCGAGCAGTTCGGACCGGCGATGGAAGAGGTGTTCGGGCCCGGCATGGAGTTGCTCGCCGACGTGTTCACCGACGTCGTCCTGACCGATCGCTCGACGCGCGCCGCGGCGGGAGACCAGCACTTGAGGTCGGCCGGATAGGCGCCGAACACCGCTGAAACCCTCAGGCCGTGCCGACACCGGCTAGGTGATCGGCGTCGGCCGGAGCACACCCCGCCTCGACGAGCACCTCGCTGGTGTGTTGGCCGAGCGTCGGCGACGGCGTCGCATCGGCGTTCTTTGCGCCGTCCAGCCAGAACGGAACGCCTTGGGTCTTCACCGCGCCGGCCGTCGGGTGATCGAAGCCGAGCACCATCCGGTTGTGACGGATCTGCTCGTCCTCGGCGACCTGCCGGTAGTCGTACACCTGCCCCGCCGGAATCCGGGCTTCGTCAAACACACGGATCCACTGCTCCGTCGAGCGTGTGGTGAGCACCTCCGACACGAGGTCGCGCAGCTCGGCGGAGTTCCGGACCCGCGCTTCGTTGGAGTCGAACCGGGAATCGTCCACGAGACTTTCGAGACCCAGCACGCCACACAGGATCCGCCAGTGCTTGCCGTTGACGACAGCCAGCACGATGCAATCGTCGGCCGTCGGGAACACATCGGTCGGCGCGGTGAACGGGGATCCGGCACCGAGCCGCTCGGGTTGCTCGCCGGTTGCCAGGAAGCTCGAGAACCAGCAGGCCTGCAGCGCCAGGAACGCATCCCGCAGCGATACGTCCACACGCATCCCCCGCCCCGTGCGGGCACGTTGCACCAGCGCGGCATTGATGCAGGCCGCCGCGGTGGTCGCCGCATTGACATCAGCGGCGTTCGTCCCGACCTTCACCGGCGACCCGTCCCGCTCGCCGGTGATCGCCATCATCCCGGACTCGGCCTGGAACAGCAGGTCGATCGCTGGACGTCGCGCCATCGGGCCGGTGGGCCCGAATCCCGAGATCGCGCAGTAGATCAACCCGCCGTTGAGGGCGGCGAGTTCGTCGTAGCCGAACCCGATGCGTTCGGCGACGCCGGTTCGATAGTTGTGCAGGACCACGTCGGTCCGCTTGACGATCTCGTGCGCCCGGGCAACCGCCTCCGGTTGCTTGAGGTCCAGGACCACGCTCCGCTTGCGGCGGTTGACGGACATGAAGAAGGCGCTTTCACCGTTGACGAAGGGCGCGAAGTGCCGCGCCATGTCGCCCTCCGGTGGCTCGACCTTGATGACGTCCGCGCCCAGATCGGCGAGCAGCATGCCGCAATAGGGAGCCGCCACGAGAGCACCCAACTCGAGCACGCGGACCCCCTCGAGGGGCCGCGCCGGCGCGCTCACCGGATCTACCACAGGACCGCCAGGGACAACGACAGCGCTACACCGAGGCCGTCCAACCGTTCGGGCACCCGGCTCCGCGACGCTCCCCGGCAGCGGGACGCGATGCTGCGGCCGGTGCCGGACTCCGCCCTCATACCCCCTGCCTGATCTGGTGGGGCAGATCCGGCATCCGGAATTCGGGAATGACCTCACTGCTGAACAGGCGGACGGAGCGAAGCAACTGGTGCAGCGGCATTCCCGGGAAGTGCATCCGGCAGATCAACTTGTCGAGACCGCAGCGGTCGTCGATCTCGCGGATCTGCTCGATGACCGCGTCGGGGTTGCCGATGAGGAAGCGCCCGCGCGCCAAGGCCTCGAAGTCGCTCGCATCGCCGCTCCACAGGCCCCAAGAGTCGTACCGCTCGAACTGGCGGCTGAGCATGTGAGCGCATTCGGAGGCCGGGTCGTCCCCGTTCGAGACGTAGACGTCGCGGATCAGCACCCGCAGCGGCCGGCGCCCCGAAGCTTGCGCGTCGCGGTCGTAGTCGCCCCAGAGATCCCCGAGCAGAGAATTGTCCGAGACCGCCCCGAGCACCATCGGCAGGCCAAGTTCCGCAGCCAGCCGGCGGCCGTAATCCCAGAACCCGCCGATCCAGAGGGGAAGTTCGATCTGCGCGGGCTTCGGCGTCACGGTGACCATGCCCGAACGGTTCTCCACGTGCCCGTCGAGTTGCGCCGGGATGGTCCAGTGCTCTCCTCTGAAGGAGAAGGGCCGAGCCGACCAGGCGTCGAGCAGGACACTCACGGACTCGCTGAAGCGCGAGTCGTAGCTCGACTCGGGAATCGCGTGCGCCGCCAACTCGTGGGCAACGGCGTTGATGGGCATGATGATGGCTCTGCCGGCCGACAGGATGTCGATCACAGCCGCATCCTCCGCCACGTAGAGGGGGTGCGCGAGGCCGAGGATCGGCATCACGCCAATCTTCAGCGCTTCGGTCTGGGCGGCGAGGCTTGCCGCGGCGACGAACGCCGACGGGCAATAGCCGTCGTCGGTGAAGTTGCGCTCGGCAACCCACACGGAGTCGAAGCCGGACTCCTCGGCGACCCGCGCCGCCTGACCCATGACTTCATAGGCCTCGGTCCAACCGACGTTTCCGAAGGCCTCGGCCGAGAACGGGCCAATTCCGAATCGCATCTCAGACCTCCCCGACCCGGGCGCCGGCGTCGGCGACGGCCGGAGCTACTTCTGTGCCCAACAGTTCCATGGCGCGATACAACTCGGGCTGCGTCTGGGAGATGAGGTGGCTGCGTGCCACCACGAAATCCACCCCCGAAGCAGCCAGGTTCTTCAGTCTTCGAATCCCCGTCCTGGGCGAGCCGATCGCCGCGTTGTTGCGGATGACCCCTTCGGCCGCGCGACGGAGTTTCTCCGGGGTCTCGAAACCCAGCGGCACGCCGTCTTCATCGGACAGGTAGCGCCATCCTCCCAACTGCTCAAGCAGTAGAGACCGCAGCCGGGGAATGACGGTCGACTCGGCCGCGTCCCCCGCCTCGTCGACCCAGACGTAGCGGAGAATGCCCATGCGCGCGTTGCTCACATCGGTTCCATGTTCCTCAGCGGTGCGGTGGTACAACTCCACCAACTCTCCCGCCCGCCGGTCGTCGTGAGCGTCCGACAGCAGGATGCTGAATCCGAACCGGGCGGCGCGCCGGACGGCGTGTTCGCCCACGGCCGCCACCCAGATCGGCACCTGCGGTTGCACCGGCAGCGGCGTGACCACCGCACCGTTGTCCGTCACCGCCTCACCACGCGACGCCCTCTCCAGGATCCGGAGCGCGTGATCCATCCGTGGAGCACGGTCACGCCGGTGGATCCCCAATCCGTCGAATTCCTGATCTCGGTACCCCAGGGCGACGCCGAAGTCCAACCGCCCGTGGGAGACCTGGTCCAGCGTGTTGACACCGTGCGCAATGCGTAGCGGGTCGTGCTGGGGCAATAGCAGGCAGCCGGTGCCGATTCGGAGCCGCGTGGTGGCCCCGGCAATGAACCCCCCTGCGGTGAGGAGCGACGGCAAGTAGCCGTCGTACCAGAACCGGTGCTCGGTAAGCCACAGGGACGGGAACCCGTACTCCTCGGCGTGCTGAGCATCATCGGCGAGTCGTCGGTACAGGGTCACATGCGGGAGCGGCGCACTGCGCGTGCTCTGCATGCCCCACAAGCCGATACCGATCTCCATACCCGTCCTCCAAACTCGAGCGGGGGGGCTGGGCGGCGCGGACGGTACTACAGTAGCTACCGCCGTAGCAAGTAATATCGGGCGTCGGCCTCTACGTGGTGAGCCGATCAAAATAGTCCGCTCGGGAGAGTCGTCGAACGGTCGATGTACGGGTCACAGCCCTGATCGCCGTCCGTACCTGCTACTGCCCCGCCCCGAAGATCCAGACGAACCGCTGCGGAAGGAGCGCGACCATGAAGGCACTGATCTACGACGGCCCGAACGAGATTCGCTGGGACGATCATCCCGACCCGGGCCTCATCGACGACACCGACATCATCATGAAGGTCACCACGACCACGATCTGCGGTTCCGACACCCACATCATCAAGGGTGGCGTGCCCGACACTCCGCACGGCACAGTGCTCGGCCACGAGGGCGTCGGCGTCGTGGAAGAGACCGGCGCCGCGGTCCGCAACGTCGCCCCCGGCGACCGGGTCATCGCAACCTGCGTGACCGCATGCGGCTTCTGCCGGTTCTGCACCGCTCAGCAGTACGGCCAGTGCCTCAACGGGGGTTGGGCGCTCGGACACTTCATCGACGGCACGCAGGCGGAGTACACACGGGTCCCGTACGCCCAGAACTCCGTGTACCCCATTCCCGAGGAGTTGAGCGACGAGCAGGTGCTGTTCCTCACCGACATCCTGGCGACCGGATACGAGGTCGGCGTGCTGGCCGGCAACGTTGGCCCGGGCGACACCGTTGCCATCGTCGGGGCCGGCCCTGTCGGGCTGTCCACCGTGCTATCGGCACAACTCTTCTCCCCCGGGAACATCATCGCCATCGACCTCGTGGAGTCACGACGCCGGAAGGCGCTCGAACTCGGCGCCGACTACGCGGTGGCGCCCGAGCAGGCCCACGAGTTGGTCAACGACCTCACCGATGGGCTCGGGGCCGACGTCACCATCGAGGCCGCCGGTTTCCCGGCGCCGTTCGAACTGGCGGCCGATCTCGTCCGGTCGGGAGGCCGCATCGCCAACATCGGCGTGCACGAGGAACCCGTGAGCCTGGCTCTCGACAAGCTCTGGGCCAAGCAGATCACCCTCACGACGGGAATCCCCTCTGCCCTGAGCATCCCCTCGCTCATGAACGCCATCATCGCCGGCACCCTTGACGCCACGACACTGATCAGCCATCGCATGCCACTCGAGGACATGGAGAACGGATACGACACGTTCAGCAGGGCCGCTGAGACCAACGCCCTCAAGGTGGTCCTGGCGGCCTGACAACCGCCGGACGGTCGTAGTTCCAGGGGGCGAGACCCCAAGCCAGGTCAACGAGGGCCACACCAGCGAGGGCGGGGCCGCGGAGGCCGATTCGCGACGCCTTGCGCCCGCGCCGAAGGAGCGAACGGAATCCCGGCCCCGCCCGGGCCAGCCGAGCGGTCAGTCCATGACGACGACGGAACGCAGCACCTCGCCGCACTCCATCTTGTGAAATGCCTCTTCCACCTCGTCGAGTGCGATGGTCTCGCTGACGAAGCCGTCCAGGTTCAGGCGCCCCTGCAGGTACAGGTCGATGAGCATGGGGAAGTCGCGGCTGGGAAGGCAGTCGCCGTACCAGGAGGACTTCAGCGCCCCGCCCCGGCCGAACACCTCGATG
>JAPONU010000323.1 GCA_026713745.1 bacterium | reverse complement strand
CGGGAAGATCATGCGCCGGCTGTTGCGCGACGTCGTGGAGGGGCGAAACCTGGGCGACACCACCACGCTGGCCGATGCCTCGGTCGTGACCGAGATCCGTCACCGGGCGGCCGAGACGCCGGCCGAGGACTGAGGGGCCCCCGGGCGTGTCGCCGGCCGGCCTAGGTGACCCGGAGCAACCGAAGCCGGTGGCACCGTGACCGGTCACCTCCGGTGGGCTCTGCCATGACCGACCCGGCGGCTCTCCCCGACCACTGGACCTGGCGGAGCGGCCCGCGGCAACCGGGAGAGGCCGCCATAGTGGACATCGACGGCGTGCTGGCGGACGCCGCACACCGCCAGTGGCACCTCGATGGCCCGGTGCGCGACTGGGTCGGGTTCTTCAGTGCGGCTGGGGGCGACGCCCTACTGGCCCACCACGCGGAGTTGGTGCGGTGTCTCGACGAGCAGCTGCAGGTCGTGTTGCTGACGGCCCGCCCGTTCCGCCTCCGGAAACTCACCCTGGAGTGGATCCGCCACCACGGGTTGCGGTGGGACCTGCTGGCGCTGCGCGGCCCCACCCAGGACATGGTGCACTCGGTGCGCTTCAAGAGGCAGGCTCTGAGCGAGTTGCGCGCCTACGGGTTCGCCCCGGTGTTCGCCCTCGAGGACGATCCTCGTATCGTGGAGATGTACGCAGGCGAGTCCCTGCCGTGCGTCTACGTCCACTCCGGCTACTACAGCTGAGCGGCCGGACGGGCACGCTCGACTCGCCGGGGCCGGACCCCGGCGGCGGCGACCCCCGGGGGTGAGGAGGCGACATGAAGAACACCTTCAAGACTTTCGTCCTGCTGGCGCTGCTGGGCGGCCTGTGCATCGGCATCGGCGGCCTCTTCGGCACGGGCGGGCTCATCATCGGCGCGGTCCTGGCCTTCGCCATCGTGGGTTTCTCCTACTGGTTCTCCGACAAGCTGGCCATCGCCTCGGCACGGGCCCGGCTCGTCGAGCGCCACGAGTTCCCCGAGTACCACAAGGTGGTGGAGGAGCTGGCAGCGCACGCCAAGCTGCCCAAGCCGCGCCTGTACGTCACGCCCAACCCGCAGCCCAACGCCTTCGCCACGGGGCGCAATCCCGAGAACGCCGCGGTGGCCATCACCGCCGGCCTCATCGAGCACCTCACCTGGACCGAGATCAAGGGCGTGCTGGCGCACGAGCTGATGCACATCCGAAACCGGGACATCCTCATCGGTTCGGTGGCCGCCGCCGTCGCCATGGCGATCACGCTGGTGGCCCGCATCGCCTTCTTCGCCGCCCTCTTCACCGGCGGCGGGGGCGACCGGGACCGCGGTGGCGGGCACCCGCTCGTACTCCTGGCGACCATGATCCTGGCCCCGGTCGCCGCAGCCCTGCTGCAGTCGGCCATCAGCCGCACCCGCGAATTCAAGGCCGACCGCACCGCCGCGCAGCTCCTCGGCGACGGTGAGCCCCTGGCGCGGGCGCTGGAGAAGCTGGACCGGGCCGGCCGCCGCATCCCCACGCCGGTTGCCCGCGAGCAGGCCTCCCACTACATCGTGAACCCGCTCGCCGGCCAGCGCGTGGAGTTCGCCGGCCTGTTCTCCACCCACCCGGCCACCGAGGAGCGGGTCAAGCGGCTCCGCTCCGGCGAGTGGCGGCAGCGCTACAGCACCTGAGCCGCTCCCGGCGACACCCGCCGCCTCGGCCCAGCGGATCGTTGCGGCGGCCCCGCTAGCCCGCCTCGAAGCCGCCGTCCACGAAGACGGTCTGGCCGGTCATGTAGTCGCTCGCCGCGGACGCCAGGTAGATGGCGGGGCCGACAAGGTCCTCTGTGGTTCCCAGCCGTCCCATCGGAATCCGGCTGCGCACCCACGGACCGATCTTCGGGTTGTCGAAGATCCCCTGGGCGATGGTCATAGGGGTCTCGTGGTAGCCCGGCGCGATGGCGTTCACGCAGATCGCCTCCTGGGCCCACTCGACGCCCAGGGACCTCGTGAGTGCCACCACTCCCAGTTTGGAGGCGCCGTAGGGGGCGATCTCGGCGATCCCGATCGCCCCTGCCAGGCTGGCGATGTTGATGATCTTGCCCCTGCCGTCGCTCTCGGCGTCCCGACCGCCCTCGACCCACAGTCGAGCCACCTCCCGCGAGAGGAAGAACACGGCCTTCAGGTTGGGATTCATGACGGCGTCCCAGTCCTCCTCGGCGAATTCCAGAGCGGGCTTGCGACGGTTGAGACCTGCCACATTGACGAGGATGTCGACGCCTCCCATCCGCTCCGCGACCGTCTCCGCGAGCGCCGCGGGCCGGCCTGGATGGGTCAGGTCGAAGTCGCCGAACGTCTCGATGTCCTCGCAGCCCGCAGCCCTGGCGGCCGCGGCGTTGGCGTCGAGTTTCTCCTGCGAGCGGCCGGTGAGCGCCAGGCGGGCGCCGGCCAACCCCAGGCCGACTCCCAACGCCTTGCCGATGCCACCGGATCCGCCGGTGACCAGCGCCACTTTGCCGTCCAAGCGGAACATGTCCGCGCCCGTTGCACTCATCTGGTCTCCCTTTCCTTGTTCCGGCCCGCCACCGAGGTCGAACTCGAGCGACTCCGTCAGGCAGGGCTTGGATGCCTGCCATCGGCCCCTGCCACCGGTGCGAGCCGCGCCGACCACAAGCCGGCCTCCGCCAACGGGAGCCACTCTAGGAGGAGCCGACCCCCGACGGTTCCCTGCGCCGCTGACCAGTGCATAACCGGTGTCGTTGGGTTGGCCCGAACAGACCGGAATCGTATGGACGCGCTACGAAAAGTACAGCCGTGCGACTACTGTTCGCCGGCAGCCGATAGGCCTTCGGCACCGACAGTGGCATGATGATCCTTCGTTCGTCGCCGAATGTGGTCGGGGACCGCCGGGAGGCGGGAATCGGGAGAGGAGATCGGTTTGCCTGCTGCAGACACCGACGATGCAGTCGCATCGATGGACAGTGCTCGCCGAGCGCTTGTCCTGCTCGGGGCTCTCCTCTACCCGCTCTCCGATGAGCGGGCAGCGCTGGAGAGCAGCGATGCCGAGGGCTACGGCGGCGCAGTGGCGGCGCGCATGCGGGGCGCTTGCACTCAATCGCAGGCGATTCTGGAGAACGCCCTGAAGTCACTGGTCCATGAGGCGGGCGATACGAAATCCCGGCGCAGCCGCCGGAAGGCCCGGTCGTCCGCCGGTCTGTCCGAGGGCGTGCGCGAAGAGGTGGACCGGATCCTGGCCGACTGCGACATCCCCGATGCTCTGGACTGGCTCAGGAACGGCACTTCCATCGGCCGCGACCCCGAAATCCCCCTCGAGAGCCTCGTGCCCCTCGCGGCCCGGGTGGCCGCGGCGGCCGTGCGCCTGTCCGTGGTGGCCGCCGCGCGCATCGACTCGATCCCCGCCGCGGCGAACGGCGGGGACGCCGCAGAGCGAGCCGCGGCCGTGACCGGCGGCACGGTACGAACCGCGCAGCGGATTGCCCGCGTGCTCGATGAGTGGGACATGCTCGCCGCCAGCCCTACGGCCATAATCGGTTGCCCGCCACCGCCCGGGTCCGGCGACGGTGCGGGTCCGACACCCGACCGCTTGGGGGACGGGCGCCGGTGCCTCGGTGTGACAGCGGCCCTGGCGGGCGGCGAGGCGGCAGCACAGGGAGAAACTCCCGGCGGGACTCTGCGCCGGACCCGTACCGGCACGGTGTGGTCTGCCGGGGGTGCGGTGCAGCGGGACTGAGCGGGCCCGGGAGCAGTCGAACCGGCGACAACCTCACCGGGAGCGGGCGACGCCTTCCGTCGGGGATCGAACGGCGATAAATTCGAGGCGTGGGCGAGAGCCACGGGCCCGGCAGCGACGGCGGGCTGCACACGCTGACACTGCGTGATCGCCATGAGGTGGCCGGTTCCCGCTTTGCGCCCTTCGCCGGCTGGGAGATGCCGCTGCGGTACGCCGGCACGGTTCGCGAGCACGAGGCCGTGCGGGAGCGGGTCGGTGTGTTCGACGTTTCGCACCTCGGACGGGTCTGGCTGCGCGGGCCGCGGGCGGCGTCACTGCTCCGTTCGGTGACGACTTTCGACGTGAACACCCTGGAGGTGGGCAGGGCGCACTACTCGCTCTACTGCAACGAGTCCGGCGGCATCGACGACGACGTCCTCATCTACCACCTCCCCGGCGAACGCTGGCTGATCGTCCACAACGCGGCCAATGCCGACGAGGACCTCGCGCGGCTGCAGTCCGTCGCCGGCGACGACGCGGCCGAGGTGACCGGGGACACGGTGATGCTCGCGGTCCAGGGACCCGAGGCGATCGGCCTGCTCA
Source organism: bacterium (assembly GCA_026713745.1). GTDB lineage: Bacteria > Actinomycetota > Acidimicrobiia > Acidimicrobiales > CATQHL01 > VXNF01. Next base: position 5,273 of record JAPONU010000323.1, on the reverse strand, counting down.
GCGCCGTCCTCGGTGACGGCCTGGCCGCGCTGGCACCGCGGGACTGCGTGGAACTTGATTGGGCCGGCTCACCCGTGCTCTTCGCCCGGACCGGCTACACGGGCGAAGACGGCGGCGAGTGCATCGTCGAGGCCGGCGGTGCCGGGGCGCTGTGGGACGCGCTGGTGGGCGGGGGGGCCACGCCCGTAGGCCTCGGAGCACGCGACACGTTGCGGCTCGAGGCGGCGCTGCCGCTTCACGGGAATGACATCGACGGCACCACGCACCCCTACGAGGCCGGGCTGGGATTCGCGGTGAGCCTCGATGACGGAGCGCCGTTCACCGGACGCGAAGCGCTCGTGGAGGCGAAGGCCCGGGCTCGCAGCCGGCGGCTCTGCCATCTGATGGCTAGCGGCCGCGGCGTCCCGAGAGCGGGCTTCGCTGTGCACGAGCCCGGTGGAGCGGCCGTGGCGCGACTCACCAGCGGGACCTTCAGCCCCAGCCTGCGCCTCGGCATCGGCATGGCTTACCTTCCGGTCGAGCTTGCGAGCCCCGGGGTCACTCTCGAAGTCGATGTTCGGGGCCGCGCGCTCCCGGTGGAGGTCGTGCGCCGCCCGTTCTACCGGAAAGCGAGGAATACGTGATGACCGACACCACCACCCCCGGTGACCTCCTCTACACGCCCAGCCACGAGTGGTTACGCCGCGACGGCGACAACCCCGACGAGGCCACCGTGGGCATCACGGACTTTGCCCAGGATCAGCTCGGCGATGTGGTGTATCTCGACCTCCCCGCCCCAGGGACCCCGGTCGCCGCCGGCGAGGTGTGTGGCGAGATCGAGTCCACGAAGACCGTCGCGGAGTTCTACGCGCCGGTCAGCGGCGAGGTGGTCGCCACCAACGGCGAGCTTGCCGACACCCCCGAACTCGTCAACGAGTCGCCCTATGGCGAGGGATGGCTGATCCGCGTGCGCATCACCGACGGTGCCGGACTGGAGGGAATGCTCGACGCCGCGGGGTACCGGGCGCAGGCCGAAGCGAGTTGATGGCCCCCTCGGAGCCCACCGGTGGCTCGCCGCATCCGTACATCCCGGCCACCGAGGCCGACCGCGCCCGGATGCTCGAGCGGGTCGGTGTCGCCGACGTCGACGCGCTGTTCGCCGACCTGCCCGCGGCCGTGCTGGATCCGACGATCCACCTTCCCCCGGCTCTCGCGGAGCCGGAGCTGGTCGAGTTGCTGGCCGAGCGGGCCGCCGCCAACGCCGTCGCCGGTCGCCCGGACTTCCTCGGCGCCGGGGCGTACCGGCATTCCATTCCCGCCGTCGTTGCCCACCTGACCGCTCGTTCCGAGTTCGTCACCGCCTACACGCCGTACCAGCCCGAGATCAGCCAGGGGACGTTGCAATCGGCGTTCGAATACCAGTCGGTGGTGTGCGAACTCAGCGGGCTGGACGTGTCCAACACCGGCCTGTACGACGGGGCCAGCGCCACCGCCGAGGCATGCCTGCTGGCGTCTCGCGTCACGAAGCGCAGCGCGGTCGCACTGCTCGAGCCGATCCATCCCGGAACCGCCGACGTCGTCGGTACCTACGCCCGCGGGGCGGGGCTGCGGGTGGACGTGCTGCAGACTCCCGAGGCGGTGCGTGCCGATCATGCCTGTCTCGTCGTCCAGCAGCCGGACTTCCTGGGAGCCATCGTGGACCTCGAGCCGATCGCGGAGGGGTTGCACGCCGACGGCGTGCTCCTCGTGGCGGTGGCCGATCCCTTCGCTCTGGGGATGCTTCGTGCGCCGGGCGACGCGGGCGCCGACATCGTCACCGGCGAGGGGCGCGATCTGGCGGGGCCGCCGCAATCCGGCGGGCCCTCGCTCGGACTGTTCGCAGGCCGGTCGACGTTCCTGCGGCAGATGCCGGGGCGCATCGTCGGGCGCACGCGGGAGCTGCACGCGCCCCCCGGCGGTGGTGAACCGCGCACCGGCTACGTGCTCACCCTGCAGGCGCGCGAGCAGTTCATCCGGCGCGAGCGGGCCACCTCGAACGTCTCGACAGCGCAGTCACTGATCGCGCTGGCGTTCACGATCACCCTGCAGGCGCTGGGTCCCCGAGGGCTCCGCGAGGCCGCCGAGTTGAGCTACCAGCGCGCTCATGACGCCGCCCGGCGCATCGCCGCGCTGGACGGCTTCGAGACACCCGAGCGCGGGCCGTGGTTCTCGGAGTTCCTGGTGCGCGGCCCGATGCCGGCCGCAGAGTTGGCCGCGGCACTCAGGGCGCGGGGCATCGGCCCCGGCTTCGACGTCTCGGACAGACCCGAGCCCGAGGCGCGCCAGGCTCTGCTCTTCTCGGTGACCGAGGCCACGCCCGAGGCGCACACCGACGCCCTCGTCGAGGCGCTGGCGGAGATCGGGGGTGCGGCGTGAGCGCGCCAGGGCCCAGCAGCGAGGACTTCGGCGCCCGCTTGAGTTTCGACCGGGGGGTGCCCGGCCGTCGGGCGGTCGACGTTCCCCGCTGGGACGGCGAAGCGGCGCCGCTTCCCGATGCTCGCCTTCTGCGCGGCTCGTTGCGCCTGCCGGAACTGAGCCAGGGCGAACTGGTGCGCTACTACACGAAGCTCTCGGCGCGGAACTACGGCATCGACTCCGGCACCTACCCGCTGGGTTCCTGCACCATGAAGTACAACCCGAAGGTCGATGACCTCGTGGCATCGCTTCGGGGATTGGCGGGCGCGCATCCCCAGGCGCCACCGGAGGAGGTCCAGGGCACCCTGCGGACGCTGCTGGAGTTGCAGCGCGGCCTGGGTGAGATCAGCGGTCTGGAAGCGGTCAGCCTTGCGCCGGCCGCCGGGGCGCAGGGTGAGCTCGCCGGCGTGTTGATGATCACGCGCGCCCTGGAGGATCGCGGCGAGCTGGCGCAGCGTCGCCGGATCCTCGTTCCGGACTCGGCGCACGGCACGAACCCGGCGACCGCGGCCATGGCCGGCTTCACCGTGACCCAGATCCCCACCGGTGCCGACGGTTCGCTGGACCGGGCAACCATCGAGAGGGAGTTGGACGGATCGGTGGCCGCCGTCATGGTCACCGTGCCGAACACGCTGGGCCTGTGGGAGCGCGGCATCGAGGAGGTGGCCGGCCTGATCCACGACGCCGGCGCCTACCTCTACGGCGACGGGGCCAACCTCAACGCCATCATGGGGCGGGTGCGCTACGGCGACCTGGGATTCGATGTGGCCCACCTGAACCTGCACAAGAGTTTCAGCACGCCCCACGGCGGCGGCGGCCCGGGTGCCGGGCCGGTGTGCTGCAGCACCGAACTGGCCCGCTACCTCCCGATCCCGGTCGTCACCGAGTGCGACGGCGGCGTCGTGCGTTTCGCCGAGCCGGAGCGCAGCATCGGGCGCCTCCAGCAATTCAACGGCAACGTGGGTGTCCTGATCCGCGCCTACGCCTACATGCGCGCCCTGGGCCTCGAGGGCCTGCGAGCCGTCTCGGGTCAGGCCGTGCTCAACGCCAACTACCTGCGCGTGCTGGTGGGTGACCACTACGACCTGCCGTACGACCGGCCCGTCCTGCACGAGGTCGTCTTCTCGGGCTCGCGGCAGCGCCGCACCCACGGTGTGCCCACCTACGACATCGCCAAGCGCCTCATCGACCATGGCTTCCACCCGCCCACCGTCTACTTCCCCCTGATCGTCGAGGAAGCGCTGATGATCGAGCCGACCGAGACCGAGCCTCCCGAGGCCATCGAGGCTCTGGCGGAGGCCATGATCGCCATTGCCGACGAGGCCCGGAGCGACCCCGAGACCCTGCACGGCGCCCCCTGGAGCGCACCGATCGGACGCCTCGACGAGGCCACGGCGGCCCGACGCCCGGTGCTCCGCTGGCAGCCCGACCTCGGCGACGGCTCTTAGGGATCCGGCTCGCCGGCGGGCCGGATCCCCGCCGGCGGCTCAACGATGGTGGGCCGGGGAGGATTCGAACCTCCGAAGGCGTCGCCGGCAGGTTTACAGCCTGCTCCCTTTGTCCGCTCGGGCACCGACCCTCGAAGCGGCCACGATAGCCCCCGCCGCCGGAAACAGGGCCTCGACGGCGGCGACCCCCGAGCCAATTGGTACTGTCGGCGCATGACCGCACGAGCACTGGACATGGGGACCGACGTGCGCACACGGCTGATCCGGGTGGCGCTGGGAGACGAACCGGCCGATGTGGTGCTCACCGGCGCCCGGGTCGTCAACGTCTTCACCCGCGAGATCGTTCCGGCCGACGTCGTGGTTGCGGCCGGGCGGATCGCCGCGGTCGGCGACAGCGGCGAGCAACTGGTGGGTCCCGACACCCAGATCATCGATGCCGCCGGCCGGTTCGTGGCCCCCGGCCTCATCGACCCGCACATGCACCTCGAGAGTTCCAATATCACCGTCGGCGAGCTGGCCCGGGCCATCGTTCCCCGCGGGGTGCTCTCGGTCTGTGAGGACCCTCACGAGATCGCCAACGTGCTGGGTACCGCGGGCGTCGACCTGCTCACCGCCGAGGCCGCCGGTCTGCCGCTGAACCTGTTCCTGCGGGTGCCCGGGCGGGTGCCGGCCATGCCTGCGGACCGGGAGACCTCGGGACATGCCATGGACCTGGTCGAGACGCTGGCAATGCTGGACCGTCCCGATGCGGTGTGCATCGGCGGCGACATCAACCCCGCGCTGCTGCTGGACGCGGACCGGTCGCAGCTGGCGAAAATCGAGGCCACCATCGAGCGCGGCAAGACCGTGGGCGGCCAGCTTCCGGGATTCACCGGGGCCGTCCTGGACGCCACGCTGGTGGCCGGCGTGGAGGACACCCACGTGGCGGAATCACCCGCCGAGGTTGTCGAGCAGTTGCGCCGCGGGGCACGCGTCCTGCTGACGCCGCGCATCGACCGCCTGCCGGCGTCCGAGTGGCCCGAGATCGTGGCCGCCACCGAGCGCCTCGGGCTGGACACCCGGCGCCTGGTGCTGTGCACCGACGACATCCATCCGAACATCCTCATGAGCGAGGGCCACCTCGACCAGCGGGTGCGCCTCGCTATCGAGGCGGGATTCGAACCGCTGACCGCCGTGCAGATGGCCACCCTCAACACTGCCGAACTGATGCGCATCGACCGGCACCTGGGCAGCGTGTCGCCGGGCCGCTTCGCCGACCTGGTGCTCCTGGAGAGCCTGGAGGACTTCATGCCCTCGATGGTGCTGTACCGCGGCGAGGTGGTCGCTGCGGACGGAGCCCTCGTGAAGACCCCGCCCGCTGCGGACTATCCGGCCTGGTCCACCGGCACCTTG
>JAPONU010000322.1 GCA_026713745.1 bacterium | reverse complement strand
TCGCGCAGCGGGGACACCAGATTGATCGTCACGAAATCGCTGAACGGGCCGGTGCCGATCCCCGAGTCGGCGATGTCGTAGAGGTGGATCTGCATCCAGCCGACGGCGTCGTCGATGTAGCCGGCGAACTGCCAGTTCAGACTCTCGGGGAAGGCGCCGTGCTTCAGCAGGCCCCCGACGATGGCGACCACCACGGCTCCCCCGGCGAGCGGGCGGATCCAGCGGGCGTCCCGGCCCGGCGACGCCGTGGCGATCCCCTGGGAGAACCGGTCCAGGATGATCGCCATGATCACGATGGACACGCCTGCCTCGGTGGCCCTGCCCACATCCAGCGAACTCAGCGAGCGGAGCACCACCTGGCCCAAGCCGCCGGCGCCGATGAACGCGGCGATCACCACCATGCTCATCGCCAGCATGATCGTCTGGTTCACGCCGGCCAGGATCGCCGGGCGCGCCTGTGGCAGGCGCACCAGCCGCAGCGTCTGGCGGTCGGTGGCGCCGAACATCTCCGAGGCCTCCACCATCGCCGGTGCGACGTTGCGCAGCCCGACGTCGGTGAGCCGCACGACCGGCGGCACCGCAAAGATGAACACCGAGATCACCGAGGGCACCCGGCCGATACCGAACAGCAGGACGAACGGTATGAGGTAGACGAACCCGGGCATGGTCTGCATGGCATCCAGCGTGGGGCGCAGCACGCGGGCGAAACGGTCGCTGCGCCAGGAGGCGATGCCGAGCGGGATCCCGATACCCAACGAGATGATGACCGAGACCCCCATGAGCGCCAGCGTGGACAGGCCCTCGTCCCAGAGCCCGAGAATGCCGATGACCCAGACCCCCACGAAACCCAGGATCCCGGCGGCGCGGCTCCGCGCCCACCAGAGGCCGGCTCCGGTGAAGACCGGGTAGACGTACCAGGGCAGCCAGAAGAGCGCCGACTCGATCCAACCGATCGCGGCGTCGATGGCGTCGGAGATGGGGTTCAGGAAGACGGTGTAGAGCCCGTGGGTGGTCTGGTTGCTGATGAGCCAGCGCCGCGCCCGGTCGATGGGATCGGCGAAACCCACGTCCCAGGACTCCGGGAAGACGCCGAAACCCGGCAGCAGCCACGAGGCCAGGTAGCCGCCGACGAACACCACGACGAGCGCACCGAACAGCCTTCCCGTACCGCTGTCACGCACCCTCCTGCCACCCGGCAGGAACAGTCCGGGCCCCCGGGCTCCGTTCGCGGACCGCTCACCGGCGGAGTCGCCGGCCGATCCACCCGGCGCGTCGACCGCTGTCACCGGTTGGTCCCCGCCACCACCTCTGCCACGTCCTCACCGTGGAGCAGCCCCACAGGATCATCGTCGGCGTCACACACCACCAGCGGTTTGCCCGAGGAAAGCAGCAGCGGCAGCGCCTTCTCCAGCGGCGCCAGCGTGGAGATCCGACCCCAGGACGCCTCCGGAGCGACGCCGTCGAGCGGGCGCATCAGCGCGCAGGCCAGCAGCACCTTGGCGATCGGAGCATCCTGGGTGAAGGCACGTACGTAGTCGTCGGCCGGTTCGGTGAGGATCTCCGCGGCCGTGCCCACCTGGACGAACATGCCGTCGCGCATGATGGCGATGCGGTCCGCCAGCTTCAGGGCCTCGTCGAAGTCGTGGGTGATGAAAATCAGCGTGCGCTGCAATCGCTCCTGCAGGGAGAGGAACTCATCCTGCATGTCACGACGGATGAGTGGGTCGAGCGCCGAGAACGGCTCGTCGAAGAACAGCACCTCGGGATCCACCGCCAGCGCCCTCGCCAGTCCCACCCGCTGCTGCATGCCGCCGCTGAGTTGCTGGGGGTAGTGGTCGGCCCAGCCGTCCAGACCAACGGTGGACAGGAGTTCGCGCGCCCGTTCCTGGCGCTCGATGCGTTCCACCTTCTGTACCTCGAGCCCGTAGGCGACGTTGTCGACCACCCGCCGGTGGGGGAACAGGGCGAAGTGCTGGAACACCATGGCGATCTTGTGACGGCGCAGTTCGCGCAACTCGGCGGTGTCGGCGGCGGTGAGATCGGTGCCGCAGATCTCCACGCGACCCTCGGTGGGCTCCACCAGGCGGGACATGCAGCGCACCAGGGTCGACTTGCCCGAGCCCGACAGGCCCATGACCACGAACGTCTCACCCTGGTTGACCTCGAAGCTGACCTCCCGGACCCCTATCAGGCAGCCGGTCTCGGACTGGATCTCCTGGCGGGTAGCGCCCTCGGTCGCCATCTGCCGGGCCTCGGTGGGCTTGCGGCCGAAGATCTTCCACAGACCGCTGACACCGACCGTCCGCATGGTCACCTCCGGATCAGGTCGCTGCCGGCCGGCCCCTGTACACCGGCACATCCACCGGCGCCAGCGGCGTGTTGCCCAGCAGGAGATCGGCGGCCTTCTCAGCGACCATCATGACCGGAGCGTAGATGTTGCCGTTGGTCACGTTCGGCATGACCGAGGCGTCGACCACGCTGAGAGCCTCGGTGCCGTGCACGCCCATGGACACCGGATCCACAACCGACATGCCGTCGCGGCCCAAGCGGGCCGTCCCCGAGGGGTGAAGCGCCGTCTCGGCGTCCCGGGCCACCCAGTCGATGATCTCTGCGTCGCTCTGCACAGCGGGGCCGGGTGAGAGTTCACCGGAGTTGTACGGCACGAAGGCGGGCCGGCTCATGATGTGGCGCGTGACGCGAACCGTCTCGAGCCACTCGCGGCGGTCCCGTTCGGTCGAGAGGTAGTTGAACAGGATGGCCGGTTTGGCCCGCGGGTCCGCCGAGCGGATCCGCACCCAGCCGCGCGAGTCGGAGTACATGGGTCCGACATGCACCTGGTAGCCGTGCCCGCCGCTCGGTGCCGAGCCGTCGTAGCGGATCGCCAGCGGCAGGAAGTGGAACATGAGGTTGGGGTAGGACTCCTCGAGGTTGCTGCGCACGAACCCGCCCCCCTCGAAGTGGTTCGTGGCGCCGGGCCCGCGGCGGAACAGCCACTGCAGGCCGATCCACGGCCGGCGCCACACCTGCAGGTGCGGCTGCATCGACACGGGCAGCTTCGAGGCGTATTGCACGTACACCTCGAGGTGGTCCTGCAGATTCTCGCCGACCCCACCCAGGTCGGCGACGACCGGGATCTCCAGCGACTCCAGCAGGTCCGCCGGGCCGACGCCGGAGAGTTGCAGCAACTGGGCTGATCCGAATGCACCCCCGCAGAGGATCACCCGTGCCCCACCGACGATGCGCGTCCGGCCTCGCCGGGTGCATTCCACGCCCACCGCCCGGGTGCCCTCGAAGACGACGCGATTGATGTGGGTGCCGCACGCGACGGTGAGGTTCGGGCGGTTGAGCACCGGGTGCAGGTAGGCACGCGCCGCCGACAGCCGCCGCCCCCGGTGGATGTTCCGATCGAAGGCGGCGAAGCCCTCCTGGCGGAAGCCGTTGAGGTCGGCGGTCAACTCGTAGCCGGCCTCCTGCACGGCCTCGAAGAACGCCGAGAAAAGGGTACTGGTGGCCGGTCCCCGCTCCAGGACCAGCGGACCGTCGCCGCCGCGGTACTCGTCGGGGCCCGCCAGGCAGGTCTCCATGCGCTTGAAGTACGGCAGGCAGTGGCGGTAGCTCCAGGACTCCATGCCGTCGCCGGCAGCCCAGCGGTCGTAGTCCGCCGGGTTGCCGCGCTGGAAGATCATGCCGTTGATGGAACTCGACCCGCCGAGGACCTTCCCCCGGGCGTGGTAGACGCGGCGCCCGCCCATGTGCGGCTCGGGCTCGGTCTCGAACTGCCAGTCGTAGAAGCGGTTGCCGATGGGGAATGCCAGCGCGGCCGGCATATGGATGAAGACGTCCCAGCGCCAGTCGCGCCGACCGGCCTCCAAGACGAGAACACGATTGTTGCAGTCGGCGCTCAGCCGGTTGGCCAGGGCACAACCGGCTGAGCCGCCTCCCACGATGATGAAGTCGTACAACTACTACTCCCGGTAGGGCGCGGAGGCGGTACCCCCGCGCCCTACCGGTGGTGTTAGGGCAGCCAGGCGCTCCATGTGCCGGAGTTGGCTTCGATCCACGCTGCCGCCGCGTCCTCGATGGACATCCCGGCGTCGAGAGCGCCGAGCATCGAGATCTGGTCGGCTGCGGAGTAGTTCATGTTCCGCAGGAAGGCATCCGCCGCCGGGGCGTTTGCCGCCAGGTCGCCGTTGACAATCTTGAACAGGTTGTCAGGCGGATAGTCGCAGTCCACCGCGCCGGACTCGTAGCAGGCGTCGCTGTAGGTCGGCAGCGCCACCCTCGTGAGGTCGTAGGAGGCGAACGCCACGTGCGGGGTCCAGAAGTAGAACAACACCGGATCGCCGCGGTTGTAGGCCGCGTCGACCGCGGAGAGGATCGCCGCCTCTGAGCCGGCATAGACGATCTCCATCGGCAGACCCAGATTCTCGATGATCTGCTCCTCGTAGACCGTCCAACTCGGATCGCCGCTGAGGAACTGCGCGTTGTCGCCGGTCTCGGCGGTGGCGAACAATCCGGCGAGTGCAGGATCGGCGAAGCCCTCCCAGGTGGCGAGTTCGGGATGCTCCTCGACCATGTAGGTCGGGATGTACCAGCCGATCCCGCCGACGATGCCGAGCCGACCGGCGTCGGCCACATTGCCATCGGGATTGTCGATGAAGTCCTCACGGTTCTGGGCGTGGCCCGATGGCCACACTTCCAGGGAGGCGTCGATGTCGCCGGTGTTGATGGCCGGCCACTGGCCGAACTCATCGATCTCCACCGTCTCGACGGTGTAACCCAACTCGCTCTCCAGCAACTGCTCGGCGACCGCCACATTCAGGGCCGATCCGTCCCACGGGTTCACGGCAATTGTGATCGTGGTCTGGCTGCCGAGGTCGCTCGCCGTTGCGGCGGGTTCGGTTGAGGGGCCGAGGCTGTGGATGGGGTTGCCTTCGGTGTCGTAGTACTCGCTGACGTTGTTGCGGTCGACGAAGACGTGGTCGATGTGGATTTCCTGGGGTACGGCGCGCCCGTCGAGGATGTCGATG
>JAPONU010000321.1 GCA_026713745.1 bacterium | reverse complement strand
CTTCGAGCGCTCCGGGCACTCGTGACCCCTCCTCGCGATCGGCGTCGATGACACCTTCGTCGTCGGCCGGAGCCCCGCTGCCAGCAGTCCGGATCGTCTCCGGGGCGTTGTAACGCGTCGCTTCGGATGGATGCAGCGGGCGCCGCAGGAAGTCCACCCCCATCTCGGCCAGCCGGAGCCGGCCGCGCACGTCGACACAGCAGCCGGCGGGATCGATCGCTCCATGGGTGAGGCCGTTCCAGCGCAGGCTGTCGAGCGTCTCGGCCGCCTGCAGACCGATCAGCAGCGTCTGGGAGGGAGTGAGTGGGGCTCCCGACTCCACGAGTCGCTGCAGGCGCATCGCCGGAGCCGGGTAGACGAGGTACGGCACGGGATCGAGTTGCCAGTCCAGCAGCGGCAGGAGATGAAGGTGCCGGAGGTGTCGCAACTCCTCGAGGCGCACCGCGGCCTCGCTTGGATCGGCCGCCGCGTCGGCTCCGAGGAACGTCATCTCGACGTCCTCGCCGGTGTCGCCGTCCTTCGCCCGGTAGGTCCTCCCGAGCCGGCTCTCACCGAGGTACTCGCCGATCCGGTAGCGGCCTGCGATCGGGGCCGGCTCCCAGGCCGTGCCGGCGAGCGATTCCGGGAACGCCTCGGCGACGCCGCCGGGTTCGCCGGCGAGCGGGTCCGGGAACTCGTCGGCGACGCCGCCGGGTTCGCCGTCGAGAGGTCCGTGCAGCTCCTCGGGAACGCCGTCGCTTGCGTTCTCTTCGGGCGGCTCGCCGGCGCCGGTGTCCACGAACGTCGAGATTACCGCCGCGGCTGGCGAGCGGACCGCCTCTAGCCTGACGGGCGTGGCCCTGAGCAGACGTCGTCAGGCACTGATAGCCGCCCTCATCGCCACCGCAGGGATCGCCTCCATCACCACCGCCGCGCTGCTGCGCGACGGCGAAGGCGGACCTCCCCTGGACTCCCGGGTGGAAGAGCTGATCCCCGAACCGGGCAGCGACGTGCTGGCGCAGCAGGCCTTCGGACTCGACCTGACCGACGCACCCAGGTACACCATCGAGTTGTTCCTGAACGGCCAGCCGCTGCCCCCCGACGAGACGCTGCAGGCCACCTCCACGAACCGGTCTGTGTACCAGCCGGGCCAGGAACGCACCGTCGAGAAGCTGCGCGCCGGGGAGAATTGCGCCCGGGCCGTCTTCTACCCGTTCGCCGAAGGCCCCGCATCGTCACGCCGTGGCGAGGTCCGCTGGTGCTTCAGAGCGGCCTGAGCCACGCGGCCTGGCGTCTCGGCTACGAGGTCTCCGGCTAGCCCGCTTCCTGCGGCGGTGACTCGAGCGCCGCATCCGCCGGTAGTTCGCCGGTGGCCAGCAGGTGCTCGAAAGCGGCCTCGTCCAGGATCGGAACGTTCAGTTTCTCGGCGCGCGTGAGCTTCGAGGCTCCTGGTGAGGCCCCTGCCACCACCGCCGCAGTCGTGCCGGAGATGCTGCCGGGAGATCGCCCGCCGCGGGCACCTATGGCCGCTGCGGCTTCCTCCCGGCTGTAGTTCTCCAGCGTGCCGGTCACGACGATCGCCTTGCCCTCCAGCGTCGCCGACGTGGCCTCGTCGGGGTCTGTGGGCGTCGGGCCAGCGCAGTTGACCCCTGCGGCACGGAGTTTCGCCACGACGGCGAGGTTGTCCCGGTCCTCGAAGAACGACCGCACGCTGGCGGCGAT
>JAPONU010000320.1 GCA_026713745.1 bacterium | reverse complement strand
TGAACCGGATCCGCACCATGGACGGCATAGAGGGCGTGGAGACCCTCCCGTACCTCGGCATCACCAAGCAGACCTACGACTGGGGCGTGGGATGAGCACCGAGCGCCTCGAGGGCGACCAGGCGTTCCGCAGTTCGGAGCTAACCGGGCGCGAACCGGAGATGACCTACGGGGGCGCCAACTCGTTCCTGCGCCGCAAGTACACCCGCGACATCGCCGGGGCGGATGTCGTCGTGTCAGGTGTCCCCTACGACACGGCGACGTCCAACCGTCCCGGCGCCCGGCTCGGTCCCCGGGCGATCCGGGCTGCATCGGTGGGTCTCGCCGAACTCGAGGCCTACCCGTTCGGGTTCGACCCCTTCGACCACCTGGCCGTGGCCGACTACGGCGACTGCTACATGGACTTCGGCCACCCCGAAGCAGCCGTCGAGCGTGTCGAGGCACACGCGGACGAGATCCTGGCCGCCGACGCCATGATGGTGACCCTGGGGGGTGACCACTTCATCACCTATCCCCTGCTGCGAGCGCACGCCAGGAAGTTCGGGCCGCTGTCGCTGGTGCACTTCGACGCCCACTGCGACACGTGGCCCGATGACGGCGACCGGCTGGACCACGGATCGATGTTCCTGCGCGCGGCCCGCGACGGGATCATCGACCCGGCCACCTCGGTGCAGATCGGGATCCGCACCCACAACGACGACACCCACGGCTTCACGATCCTCGGCGCTCCATGGGTGCACCGCGAAGGCATTCCGGCCACCGTCGAGGTGATCCGGGAGGTGGTCGGCGACGCCAAGGCGTACCTCACTTTCGACATCGACTGCATCGACCCGGCGTTCGCGCCCGGCACCGGCACGCCGGTGGCGGGTGGGCTGACAACCGCGCAGGCGTTGGACGCCATCCGGTCGCTGGGCGACGTGGACCTCGTGGGCATGGACGTGGTCGAAGTGTCGCCGCCCTACGACGTCGCTGAGATCACCGCCCTGGCGGCCGCCACGCTCGCCCACGACTTCATCTGCACCCAGGCCGTGCGGGCCGGCGCCACCGGCGCCGACTACGGGCGCACCTGAGGAGACACCAGCGATGACAGACCTTGTCCCCGCCGTCACCATCTCCGGCATCACCAAGCGGTTCGGCGACGTCACCGCCGTCGACGACATCGACCTCGCAATCGGCGACGGTGAGTTCTTCGCCCTGCTGGGGCCGTCGGGCTGCGGCAAGACCACCACGCTGCGGATGATCGCCGGGCTGGACTTCCCGACGATGGGCAGCCTGAAGATCTTCGGTGACGAGGTGGGCACGCTGCCGCCCAACAAGCGCCCGGTGAACACGGTCTTCCAGGCCTACGCCCTGTTCCCGCACATGAACGTGGCCGACAACGTGGCCTTCGGACTGAAGATGCAGAAGGTGGATCGGGCCGAGCGTGCCCGGCGCGTGGCCGAGGCGGTGGGCCTCGTGCAGCTCGGCGGCATGGAGAACCGGCGCCCCAACCAGCTCTCGGGCGGGCAGCAGCAGCGGGTGGCGCTGGCGCGTGCTCTGGTCAACCGGCCGAAGGTGCTGCTGCTGGACGAGCCGCTCGGTGCCCTGGACCTGAAGCTGCGCCAGGAGATGCAACTGGAGCTCAAGGCCCTGCAGCGCGAGGTGGGCATCACGTTCGTGTTCGTCACCCACGACTAGGAGGAGGCCCTCACCATGAGCGACCGCATCGCGGTCATGCACGAGGGCCGGCTCCTGCAGGTGGGGACGCCGGAGGACATCTACCAGCGCCCCGCCAACCGGTTCGTGGCCGACTTCATCGGGCGGACCAACCTGCTGGAGGCGACCGTGGCCTCGGCCGATGAGGTCGTGTTGAGCAACGGCATGCGCGTGCAGGCCGCCTCGGAGCTCGCCTTCGGCACGAAGGTTGCGGTGAGCCTGCGTCCCGAGCAGGCCTTCCTGGACCGGCGCGGCGACTCCCCCGCCGGCTGGCCGAGCATCGACGGCGTGCTGCGAGAGGTGACCTACGTCGGCAACGCCCTGGTGCATTCGGTGGCCGTGGACTGGATCACCATCGAAGTCCGCACGCCGTACCGCTCCACCGAGACACCGCTGCATACCGGCGCCGAGGTGAGCGTGAGCTGGGAGCCCGGTGGGATCACGGTGGTGGGCGACTGATGACCCTCGCCGAGGTGCCCCCGGATCGATCGGCCGCCGCCGAGGCCACGCCGGAGTTCGAGCGGGCCGCGGCGAAGGCGGACTCGCGGCGGGGCTTCCTCCTGGCCGGGCCCGCCTACCTCTACCTCCTCATCTTCTTCGCCATCCCGCTGGGGATCGTCTTCGCGTACTCCTTCGCCAGCCGCAACCGGTTCGGCGAGGCGGTGTTCACCGAGACCGGCCTCGACGCCTATCGCCGCCTCGCCGCGCCGATCGTGCGGGACATCCTGTTCCGCTCGCTGTGGCTGGCCCTGCTCACGACGGTCATCTGCCTTGTCGTCGGCTACCCGTTCTCGTACTACCTCACGACCCGCAGCTCGAAGGTGCGCAACATCCTGCTGGTCTTCGTGATGATCCCGTTCTGGTCCAACTTCCTGGTGCGCAACTACGCCTGGCGGGTGATCCTGGGCAAGGACGGCGTGATCAGCCGCATCACCGACTTCCTGGGTTTCGGCGAGTTGGAGATCCTCTTCACACCCAGCGCGGTGGTGCTGGGCCTGGTGTACGGCTTCCTGCCGTTCATGATCCTGCCTCTCTATGCCTCCATCGAGCGCATAGAGATGTCCCTCCTGGAAGCGGGTCGCGACCTGTACGCCTCCGGCTGGCAGAACTTCCGCCGGATCCTTTTCCCGCTGTCCAAGCCGGGCGTGATCGCAGGGTCGATCCTGGTGTTCGTCCCCAGCCTCGGCGCGTATGTGACCCCGGAGATCCTCGGCGGCGCGAAGACCACGCTGCTGGGCAGCTACATCGTGACGCAGTTCCTCACCGCCCGGAACTGGCCGGTGGGCGCCTCGCTGTCGTTCGTGCTGATGGCCGTGATGCTCGTCGCAACCATCGTGTACTTCCGATCGGGAGGACGGAACCTGTGAGCGCCACCGCCCGCCGCGTGCTCACGAGCGAGGGCGCCCAACGTGTGCGCCGGTTCTCCCGGGGCTGGAGCCCCACGCGAGCCGCGCTCGGCGCCAACGCCTGGCTGGTGTACGCCTTCTTCTACGCCCCCATCGCCCTGCTGGTGGTGTTCTCCTTCAGCGCCGACCGCAACGTGGGCCGTTGGGGCGGCTTCACGCTGGGCTGGTACGACGACTTCATCGCCAATACGAGCATCCAGAACGCCATCTGGGTGTCGGTGCGGGTGGCGCTGCTCTCCACGGTCATCTCGGTGGTGTTGGGCACCCTGGCCGCCCTGGCCATCGAGCGGTTCCGCTTCCGGGGACGGCAGACGTTCGATGCCCTGCTGTACCTGCCGATCATCATCCCCGACGTCACGATGGCGGTGATGATGCTGCTGTTCTTCTCGGAGTTCTTCGACCTCCTGAACATGCTCTTCGGCACCGACCTGCGCAAGGGATTCGCCAGCATCACCGTCAGCCACATCGCCTTCAACATCAGCTTCGTGTCGGTCGTGGTGCGGGCCCGTCTCGCCGGCATGGACCGGCGGCTGGAGGAAGCCGCCCTGGACCTGTACGCCAGTCGCTGGAAGGCGTTCCGGTACGTGACGCTTCCGCAGATCGCCCCCGGCGTGGCCGGCGGGGCGCTGCTGGCCCTCACCTTGTCCCTCGACGACGTCGTCGTCACGCAGTTCGCCGCAGGCCCCGGCGCAACCACGCTGCCCGTGTACGTCTTCGGGCTGATCCGCCGGGGCGTCACCCCGCTCATCAACTCCGTCTCGGTCGTGATGCTGATCGCCTCGATCGGCCTCGTGATCCTCTCGCTGCTCGTTCAGCGGTCCCGGGGCGGTGCCGCGGCCGGGCCGCAGGGAGCGGTCGCCGGCGGCCGCGGTCGCCGAAGTTCCTGATCAAAGGGCAGAACAACAACACAACCCAACACAAAAGGAGACACCACCATGTCGACCAAATCCCTTTTCCGGCTGCTGGCCGGGATTCTCACCGTCGTGCTCGTCGCCGCGGCCTGCGGGGGTGACGATGACGAGGGCGTCAGCGCAGCCGACTGCGATGTCGGCGAGACCGACGGCGACCTCGCCATCTTCAACTGGGCCGAGTACATCGACGAGGAGCAGTTGGCCGCGTTCAGCGACGAGTTCGACGTGAGCGTCACGATGGACGTCTACGACTCCAACGAGGCGATGCAGCCGATCATCGCGGCGGGCAACTCGGGCTACTCGCTGATCGTGCCCTCGGACTACATGGTGGCGATCCTCATCGCCGGTGAGGACATCCAGCCGCTCAACAAGGA
>JAPONU010000319.1 GCA_026713745.1 bacterium | reverse complement strand
GGCCTGGGCCACGTCGGCGCACTGGCGCCAGTGTCGCATCCCCTCGGGCACGGGCTCCCCCCACGGGTAGTGGATCTCCTCCTCGGGAGGGTCGGCCACCACCACGGCGGCGTCGTGTGCGCCCTCGATCACAACCCCGACGCTACCATCCCGCTCTCTCCGGCGACAACACCGAGAGATACTGAAGATAACGAAAGATACCGATGATGTGCCCGGTTGGGTCGAGGCACGAGCGCCGCCCGGCAGTTCGACGGGGTCGCGGCGCCGGGACGCCGGGGGCGGGGGCGGGGGCGCTGGACCGGCGAGAGTCCAACTGGGAGGAGGAGGGTCGGGGCGCCGCAACGCCGAGGGCGGGGGCGCTGGACTGACGAGGGGAGGGGCGCTGGACTGGCGAGGGGAGGGGCGTTGGACTGGCGAGGGTCCGCCTGGGAGGAGGAGGGTCGGGGCGCCGAGGGCGGGGGCGGGGGCGTTGGACTGACGGGGTCGGGGCGGTTGGCGGAGGGTCGCGGCGCCGGGGCCGGGGGCGCTGGACTGGCGAGGGTCCGACTGGGAGGAGGAGGGTCGGGGCGCCGGGGCGCCGAGGGCGGGGGCCGGGGCGCCGAGGGCGGGGGCGGGGGAAGCAGCGGCGAGTGGCGGCTGGACCCCGGCCGGCGCTCGGGCCTACCGGCCGCCCTCAGCGCTGCGGGTCGAGGCGCTCGCGCAGGGCCGCCGGTTCGGCCTCGGCCCGCTCGGCGCGGCCGGACCGGCGGGAGGGGGGGGGATCCGCTCAGAGTCCGAGGTCGCCGGGTGGGGCCTGCGACGGCTTCGGATCTCCGGCGTGGCCCCGGGTGGGGTCCACGTATGGTGCGGCGTCGATCTGTTTCAGGTAGTCCGCGAAGCCGGTGCAGGGGATCACGTCGGCGGCGGTCCGCTGTTGGGGTTCGGCGCCGCCGTAGACGACGGCTCTGGTTGTGATCAGCGGCAGATCCTCGGCGACCCTGTTGAGCGGGTTGAACCAGTCCGACGCGACGGTCATGCCCGATTTGATCTCGATGGCGGTGAGCCGGTCGGCGCGTTCGTGGATCAGGTCGCATTCGCGGCCGCTGCTGTCTCGGTAGAACGACAGGTTCGGCCGGCGGACCTGGTTGTAGCGGTGTTTGAGCGCTTCCGAGACGACGAGGTTCTCGAACAGTGCCCCGCGCATGTGGCTGGTGGACAGGGCGCGGGGGTCCTCGATGCCGGCCAGGTACGCGGCCAACCCGACATCGTGAAAGTAGATCTTGGGTGTCTTCGTGAGGCGCTTGCGGATGTTGGCGCGCAACGGCGGGAGGCGGGACACGATGTCGCTGCGCACCAGGACGCTGAGCCATTCTCCTGCTGTGGCGTGTGTGACGCCCGCGTCGGCTCCGAGGGCCGACAGGTTCACCAGCTGGCCGATTCTGCCTGCGCACAGGCGGACGAACGTGTCGAAGGCATCCAGGTTGCGGATCTGGCCGATTCGCCGCGCGTCCCGTTCCACATACGTCTGGTAGTACGCGTCGAGAGCCTCGGTGGGGTTGAGGCGTTGATCGTGGATCCGGGGGTAGCCGCCGGAGTGGAGGACATCCTCGAGGCGGTTGCTCGCACCGCTCAGGCGCCGCTCGGCGAGCGTGAACGGCAGCAGGTGGAGTATCGCCGTGCGCCCCGCGAGGGATTGGCTCACCGAGTCCAGGAGCCCGAACTGTTCGCTGGCGGTCAGCACGAACAGGCCGTTGCGCCTCTTCTCGTCGCCGAGGACCTTCAGGTACGAGAGCAGGTCCGGAAGGCGGCGCACCTCGTCGAGGACCGCGCCGTCGGGGAACTGGGCGAGGAACCCCTCGGGGTCCGCCGAGGCGAATATCAGATAGCTCGCTCAGCCGCCGGCGCGTCCCAGCATGTCCAGCCATAGCGGCACGAACGCCGCGGCCACGGCCGCCAGGATCACGAACGTCTGCCGGGCGATGGCTCGCTTCGTCTCCGCACGCACCTCGGTGATCTCGCCACGCACGCCGGTGATCTCCGCACCCAGTTCCACGTCGTCGTCGGCGGGCTCTCGTCGTCGCACACCTTCTGTGAAGTACACCTCACCCGCGCGGGGCGCCGTATCGGAGAATGGAGCAACGAACCGTGGTCAGGCCGACGCTCGCAGGTCACCGTGTCCATCTACCTCGGCCTCAATTTCGACATCTCGTTCGACGGCGTCGACGTCGAGTGCTCTGACCCGTCGTCGCCTTGTAAACACGCCGCCTTCTCAAGATGGCAACGTTGCAGCGGCTCGCAGTATTCATTGACTACCAGAACGCCTAGTTGGGAGCACGCGAGGCCTTTGACCTCATCAATTCTCCATCGCACGTCGACGGACAATTTCGACCACTCGCCCTAGCGAAACTGATCGCGGCTCGCCATCCGAACTACCCCGGCGCCGAACTACATTCTCGCGATTACCGGCCACGATAGGGTTGCATCACCAGAGCGTTCGTGCTAGATACAGAAGTGAAAGTTCCCCGCCGTCCCCCGTCGCTCGCCGGTGGGGCACTGGCGGGGCCCTCGGGTAGTCGAACCCGAGACGCCGCCGCACAGCCCCGCCGCCCGGCGGCGGCGGGGCAACCCTCGGCCTGGTCGGTCCACCCGGAGACCGTCGGTCCTAACACCTCCCTGAGTGCCTACGCGACTGTCACGTAGAAGGGTGCCGCGGCGGCGGGGCACCAGGGTCCCCCATGGCCCCGACCTGCGGCCGCGGGGCACGGGCGGGCGAACACTGTAGGCAGGCGCCGCGACGACGGCGAAGCTCCACAGCGACATGTCGGCGGCCGGTTCGATCATCGCACCGGTGGCAATGTCCGTGTCCGAGTCGGCGACGGCGTCGGCGGCGCTGATCGCGCCCGAGCGCACGTAGGCGTCGGGGGGGGACACCCAATGGAACTGCCAGCGCTGCCGAGCAACACACGACCGCGACGACAACGCCGCGATCAACCTCGCCCGCTGGCCAGCGGGCGACCTAAGCCCAGTCGGGGCTTCGGACAAGCGCAGAGCCGACCACAAGACCCGCACCCCGCCGGCAGGTGGCGACGAAGCGCGAACCCCCACGCCCGTGGGGGAACCCCAGCACGGGGTGCGGGCAGCGTGATCACCAACGATCACTCACCTGCAACGGTAGCTGGCAAACTCGTGGACTCTGGCATCGCTGGCCCACGCGCGGCCGTGGGGGTTGATGTGATCTGTGGCCCAGCTTTTGTCCCCGGGGGGTGAAGTGGCCGTCCCGAGCACGGGCATGGCTTCGCTGGGGGCCGACTCCGGGTGTCCGATGTATACTACCCGTATGCGCGCTGCGTCGCTTCTCGACTCATTGCCTGCCGCCTTCGCTACCGCTCAGTACCGCGACTTGGCAGGAATCACCACATCATCGGCCTCACGTGCGTTGCGACACCTCGCAGAGCGAGGACTGGTGCAGAGCGCGGGGCGCGGATGGTGGTGCCGGTCGCGCTCAGGTGTTAAGCCGGCCGAGGTTCTTCTCGGGACTCCCGCGGGAATGTGGACTCCAGATCTCGAATGCCTCCTTGATGCCCTGTTCGGTGCCGGCGACCGTCGTATTGCATACCTCAGCGCGCTGGACGCAGCGGGGATCCCCCTTACCTTCCCCCTGACGGTTGCGACCAGTACACGAGCCCGTGAGCGAGCAGCGACGGTAGGGATCAGGCATGTGCGGGAGCCAGCGAAGGCCATTCATAGCGGCGTGCGACGCTTTACTGAGCGGACCTTGGTGTCTGAGCCACAACGCGCGCTGTTGGAGTGTGCGCAATTCCCTAACCACGCTCCGCGCTGCGAGGAGTACATCGGCTACGCCGTCTGCTGGGGCGGCCCGGAGTTCAGCCCGGACGCGGTACGTGCTCTAGGCGTGGAACTGGGTTGGTGGGCCGGTATGCGCCGCATCTCGTCCATCGCAGATGGTCTCTCCCAAAGCAAGGTGACCAGTGATATTGGCGTCAGCCCGGAGCGCGGATGGGCGGAACTGATGTCGGCCGCTCGCAGGGGTGACCGGTGGATAAACGTCAACAGCAGAAATGCGCCGCGGTACGCTGGCACCAACTGGTCTGACGCCGCTAGGCGAGTCCACTGGTGGACGAACCCAAATGCTCTTGCCCACCAGATTGTCGGCTGATGCGACCAGAGGATCACGCCCCTGTCGCGGTGTTGGAGCGTGATCGTGTCCAGCATTTCATCGTGGCGGCGATCGCGGACCGACAAGCGACGCGCAGGCGACTCGTGTTCAAAGGGGGCACCCTGCTACGCTCATGTTGGCACTTGGACTACCGCTACTCCGAAGACCTCGACTTCGACTGGATTACCAACCCAGAGGAGACTAGGGAAGATCTCGGACTGTTCCTGCGATCTGTACTCAGGGATGCATCTCGCGCCTCAGGGGTTGATCTTGCCTTTCGCGACCGCCGTGGGCGGCTAGCGGTCACGTGGGCAGCACCTGATGGGCCTTCAGGTGTCATCGGCTTGGACGTAAACCGGCGCTTCGGAAATTAGCGGGGAGTGATGGTGGCGAGGAGCGCCCAGTTGGGTTTGCCGGCGTGGAGCAGCGCTCGGATGCGGTAGTGCGCGAAGCGGCGGAATCGGTAGGCGACGCGTTTGACGCAGGTTGTTGATCGTTATCTGGAGGGCTTGGCGGCGTGGTGGTCGTGAAGTGGGGTGTCATGTGGGAGACATGTCGCTGACGGGGCGGGGATGCGGCTTTGGCGCTGGCGGCCGAGGTGCTGGGCGAGGTGTTGTCGGAGCTGGTGGTTGTCGGCTTTGAGTCTGGTGATCTCGTCGAGGGCGGTCTCGAGGCGTTGTCGCAGCGATTCGGCTGATCCTCGTTCAGGTGATGGGACGGGGACAGCCTGTGCTGTGTCAATTCCGCGGAGCCGATCGATCTCGGCTCGCAGGTCGGGCTGGCGGTAGAGCCAGGACCGGGACACGCCTGCTGTGCGGGCGACGTGTGTGAACGTGATCGGTTGCGCGGTGGCGTGGAGGCGCTGTAGCGCTTCGGTGGCGCGTTGGCGGGTCTGGTCGGCGTGTTGGCGGGCGGCGGCCGCGGCGCTGAGGGGCACGAGTTGCTCGGCGGCCATCTTGGTGTTGAAGTAGCGAAGGCAGGGCCATCCGGCGCTGTCTTCGATGATCGGGTTGAACGGCAGCGAGCAGGCGTCGTTGGCCCGCAGGGCGGTCTCCATGATCACGATGACGAGCGCCCGGGTCGTGGCGTCGGGCAGCATCGCGAGGCGTTCGGGGTCTTCGAGTTGTGCCATGACGAACTCGGGGATGAACCGGGGCAGGGGCCGGGGTCGCCTCGGCAGGTCGTCGTGATAGATCGCTGCGGTCGCGGGCAGTCGCGGCAGCCAGCGGTGGCGCCGGCAGGCATCGAGAAAGACCCGCAGGCACGTGATGTAGGTGCTGGAGGTGTGAGCAGCGAGATGTGAGGCGGCGACCCACACCAGGTAGGACTCCAGCGCGTCGCGGGTGACGACGGCCTCGTCGGGGGCCCGGGGATCGCGTCGGGTG
>JAPONU010000318.1 GCA_026713745.1 bacterium | reverse complement strand
GCCGACGGGAAACAGGCCATGATCGGCGAGGCGATCGACAAGCAGTTCGCAGCGAAGGGCCTGTAGCCGGTGGCGCCGGTGTTCGTGGACACCAGCATCTGGTACGCCGCCGCCGACGATGGCGACGCCCACAACGAAGTCGCCAGGTCGTTGCTCACCGAAGCCGCCGGGGCGTTGGTGACCAGCGATCTGGTGCTGGCGGAACTCTGGAATCTCCTGTCGGCCCGCTCCCACCACCACACGGCCAATCGTGTCGTCGCCGCAGTCGCAGCGGAGGTGGCCCGTGTCGAGTGCGCGACCGAGGCCGACCTCCGAGCGGCCGCGGTGGCCCTCGCGGCATTCCCCGACCAGGCCTTCTCCCTGACCGACCGCACGAGTTGGGCGCTGATGGAGCGCCTGGGGATCACCGACGCGCTCGCGCTGGACGCCGATTTCCGCGTCTACCGCTACGGACCCGAACGGCGCCAGGCATTCACCGTGCGGCCGTAGCCGGCCGCCGCGCACCGCAACCACGGCGTCTATGTGCTCGACGAGCGCGGATCGCCACATCACCTGCCCCGTTCGTGGTGCCTTCGAGGCCGTTCTCGCCGAGGGCGCGAGTGGCCTCGGCATCACGCTCACCGGCACCCACGCCGAACGAACGATCACGTGGTCGAAACTGCGCGCTGCCGCTGAGAACTCTCTGCGGTACTGGGTATGAACGACTCACGTATCTGAGTAAAAAGATACTCTCAATACTGTATAAGAGCGCGCGCGGATAGGGGTTGACCTGGGGTTTTGGGTTTGTGGTGGGTGCCATCCACCAGTTGGGGTTCTGTGTCGGCTTTTCTGCCGGTTGGTACATCGGCCAACTGGTGGAGGCAGGCTCATTATGCGCGCGTTGGATCAGGAAGTGACAGATGCGGTGTGGGCGGCGGTGGCGGCGTTGTTGCCGCGGCGGGCCGATTCGCACCCGTTGGGCTGTCACCGCCGTCGGGTGCCGGACCGGGTGTGTTTGGAGGGGATCGTGGTGCGGTTGGTGACGGGCTGTTCGTGGCAGACCGCCGAGCGCCTGTTGGGCGGTGTGGTCTCGGACACGACACTGCGGGCGCGCCGCGACGAATGGATCACCGCCGGCGTCTTCGACGCTGCGGTCGAAGAGGCGCTGGCGGCCTACGACCGCATCGTGGGCCTGGACCTCACCGACGTCGCCGTGGACGGGTCGGCGCACAAGGCCCCCTGCGGCGGTCCCGGCACCGGCCGAAATCCCACTGACCGGGGCAAATCCGGTTGGAAATGGTCCCTGCTGTGTGACCGCGCGGGCATCCCGGTGGGCTGGGCCGCCGACGGCGCCAACCGCCACGACCAGGTCCTGTTCGAGCCCACCCTCGCCGCGGTCGCCGACCGCGGCCTGCTCGAAGACGTCGAGACCCTGCATCTGGACCGCGGCTATGACACCAACACCATCCGGGCCGCCGCCGCCGAAGCGGGCATCGACGACATCATCTGCGCCCGCCGCCGACCACACGGCACCGCCACGCACAAAACCACCACCCCATTGGGGCTGCGATGGCCCGTCGAACGCACCAACTCGTGGCTGTCGAACTACGGCCAACTCCGCCGCAACACCGACCGGTACCCCCACCACCGACTCGCCCAACTCGCCCTCGCCATCGTCCTCCTCATCTGCATCAAACTCATCGACTGGCGAAACCGCTGGTCACCACCTATCCGCTAACGCTCTAAGAAATCGTCTGGTTGCGCGACCAGCTACCACCCGAGCAGTTCGCCGGCGGCGTCGTGTTCCACACCGGCCGCCATCGACGCCAGATCGGCGAGGGCATCGAGGCGGTCCCGATCGCGGCCCTGTGGGGTTGACCCTCGATCCGTGAAGGCGATTCGGCGCCGGCTTCGGCCGAACCGCACGAGTTGGGCGCTGATGGAGCGCCTGGGGATCACCGACGCGCTCGCGCTGGACGCGCACTTCCGCCGCACCGTGATCGGGCGGCGCCGCGTTGAGCCTCGGGGTGAGCCATGTAGGATCGAGCAATGAAACGACATAAAGAGTCATGTAAGTTATTTGAGACTCTCAGTTGGCGGCTGTCCGACGCCGCCTCTGCTCATTCGCCGACACCCCGACGTTGCCGGTCGCTGTCGCGTGACCCAGCGGCTACGGCCCGAGGTGGCCGTCCGGACGGGGGCAACCGGACGATGGCACCTCGAAGGGCGGATGCCGACATGTCCGCGCCGTCAGCCGTTGCCGACACGGAGCAGTGCGAACACCTGAGGACGCAGCGGTCGGCGAATTCGCGCAATGCTGCTCGGAAGAGTTATATTATTTGCTAATTCGAGATGCCACGGGTTTTCTCGTACCGCAACTACGGCGTCTATGTGCTCGACGAGCGCGGGTCGCCACATCACCTGCCCCATGCACACGTGAAGCATCGGGGTCGGCGGGTTGCGTCCGTGTTCCTCGTGTCGCTCGAAGTATTCAACGCAATCGAACGATTGCCGCCGGATCTCGTCAGGATGATCGCATCCGAGCAATCTGCATTGCTGGAAGCATGGGAGGAACTCAACGATGACACCTGAGGCGAGGACGAGCCCGTGGGCTGAGCCTGGCTACAGTGACATCGGCAGCGTCGAGGAGATCGGCGAGCAGATCGAGGTCGCGTTCTTGAACGGCGACGTGGTCCGCCTGTCGCCGAGGCGGTTCGGCATTCGTGGTGCCTTCGAGGCCGTTCTCGCCGAGGGCGCGAGTGGCCTCGCCATCACGGTCACCGGTACCGGCGTCGAACGAACGATCACGTGGTCGCAACTTCGCGCTGCGGCCGATCCCGACTTCGCGCAGGAGATGCGGCGGCAGGATGCCGAGGAGTCGCGCCGGATCGGGCGGCGGCTGCGGGCCCTGCGCAAGGATCGTGGGCTGAGCCAGAAGGATCTGGCCGCTCTCGTCGGCATGTCGGGCCCGCAACTGTCGAAGATCGAGAAGGGCACATCGGACCTGCGTTTCTCCACCGTTCAGACGCTGCTTCGGGCGATGGGAGCGACACTCGACGACATCTCGGGACCTGGGGCCTCGGAACGCTCACCGAAGGCGATCCGCAGCCGCGGGGAGGTCCACGGAGTTCGAGCGTGACGCCAACGTGTTCGCCCTGCGCTGGTGGTAGCCCCGCGTGTCGCGGATTCCACCCGTCCGGGGGGACACTGCCAGTCGGCTTGCTCGAGTCGAGGGGTGACAGCGCCCGGTACGCCGCAGCGACCGTGCAGCGTGCAACAATGCGGCGTGGCCTCCACCGATGTGCTCGACCGCCTTGAGGCGGCGTTCTTCCGGAATCGCGAGTCGATGCTGGCAACGGACGCGGGTCGCTGGGCACTTTTCGTGCAGCCCACGGATCGGCGCCTCCGTCCCGAGTTCGTCGGATGTTTCGACGACGAGCACGAGGCCTGCGCGGTCGGCTTCGACAGCCCGATCGGTCGGCGTTTTCTCGTGAAGGCCGTCTTGGCGGAGGATCCGGTCGTGAGTGTCCCGAGGGTGGTGCCGGCCGATCGGCGATGAAGAGGCCCGGTACGCACGCGTCGCCGGTTCGGTCGGCTCCCGAGGGCCGGTTGTCGACGTCGAAATCGGGATGCATCCGTCGGAGTTGGAGCGATACCGCCTGGAAGGGCGGATGGCGCCCGATCCGGTGCGCACGAAAGGTCTGATCGACACTGCTGCGGGCGTGTCCTGCGTCACTCCCGGAGTCGCGGACAGGCTGCTGCTTGATCCCGTGGGCCGCGCGACGCTCCAGACAGCGTCTGGCGACATTGCGAGCAACGTCTACTCAGTGATGGTGCGAGTCGGCTGGCGTGAGCTGACTCCGCCCGATCCGATTCCCGTTCGTGCCCACGTCGCCGAGATCGGCGGAGCCGAGATGCTGGTCGGACTCGACGTGCTGTCGCTCGGCGAGTTCGTTCTCGATGGTCGGCAAGCACGATTCGACCTGATCCTGCCAAGGAGGGGACCGGGGACGTAGCGGTGGCCACTGCGGCGCCGCTCGCCGACTGTGCGCTCGAGCAGGGGACCGCAGCTACACCCGGGGCGCGCTGTCTATCGTCGTCCAGGTTCAGCTCAGGCCGGGGAGTCGCTGCTCGGCGGAGAGTGCGGCTCGGGCGATCTTGTAGGGGTCGTCGGCGTCTGCGGGCGGTCGTTGGCTGCGGATTCTCTGCCACGGGTTCGTCAGTTCTTCGGTGGGTGCGTAGTAGCGCCCTCGCTTCTCGCCGACGGGATTCAGCAATCCGGCTCGTACCATCGCCGCCAG
>JAPONU010000317.1 GCA_026713745.1 bacterium | reverse complement strand
CGCC
Organism: bacterium; assembly: GCA_026713745.1. Taxonomy (GTDB): domain Bacteria; phylum Actinomycetota; class Acidimicrobiia; order Acidimicrobiales; family CATQHL01; genus VXNF01. The sequence goes on along the minus strand of JAPONU010000317.1, from coordinate 1,943 downwards.
GCTGTTCGAGGTCCTCGCCGGCGGTGCGCTCGTTGACGTGATCGCGCACCGTGCGCCCGAAACGATCCGCCGGCTGCTCCGCCGCAGCGGCGAGGAGTTCCTTTTCGTCGATGGAGGTCTCCTCGGCGGCCTCGGCGATCATCTGCGCCTGCCGGGCGGTGATCGCCCCGGCGGCCAGAGCCTCCGCAGTGTCGGGCAACCATTCGAGGCGCCCCGCCAGGCGCACGTCCCGCTTCGCCTTGCCGCGGGACTCCCGCAACCGGTCCCGCACCGCCACCGCGGCCTCCGCCTCCCCGCGCCGCCCGGCGATCGCCGCGACGGTCTCGGCGCGCAACGCCGCCGCCGCGGACTCCACGCGCCCCACCAGACCCAGCCGCTCATCGAGGCGATCAGCGCCCAATGAGCAGAGCCCGTCGCGCAGCACATCCAACACCGCCGACAACCAACCAGCCGGATCCTCGCCGACCCCCGAGGTGCTCACACCCCCACACCCGCACACCGTCACACCAGCACCAACAGCGCGATGGCCCGCGACGTCCTTCGCGCTCCCGGCGCGAGCCGGCAACACAGCGTCGGCAGCGGCGTCGTTCACGCTGATCGCAGCGGCGTCGTCGCTGCTGGTGAACAGGGTGGGATCGGTCACTGGCACTCCCCGCGGGTCTTCGGTCCGGCTCGGGTCGACTCCCGTCGACAAGCCGGTCAACAAGACCGACCCCGCTGCGATCGAGGTCAGTGACCGGTACCCCTACTCTATCAACCCTCTGTGACACTCACAACAGTCGTTCGCCAAAACTCCGAATAACATTCTCAACATTCCAGAGTTATCCATCGGCACCGCCGCCGGTCTTCGAAGTTTTGCGCGGTGTGTGGGGCGGGGTGAGCTGGTGGTTGGAGGTGTCCTGGTTGTCTTGTCGCCGGTCTTCGAAGTTTTGCGCGGTGTGTGGGGCGGGGTGAGCCGGTGGTTGGAGGTGTCCTGGTTGTCTTGTCGCCGGTCTTCGAAGTTTTGCGCGGTGTGTGGGGCGGGGTGAGCTGGTGGTTGGAGGTGTCCTGGTTGTTTCGTCGCCGGTCCTCGAAGTCCTCCGCGAACTGCGGGGTCCTCTTGATGGCGGTCTCTGGATGAGTGGTTCCAAGGGGTGCGGGCGGGGGTGGGGTCCGCGTTGTGGTGGGTGAGGGTGTCCAAGATCGGTGAGGGTGTCCAAGATCTGGGGTGTGAAGAGCCCTCGATGATCTGGGGTGTGAAGAGCCCTTGATGATCTGGGGCGTGAAGGGCCCTCGATCCTGGAGGACCTTGGCATGAACCCGGACTTGGGCACCCTCGTGACCGCACTGTATGTGACGGTTGATGATTTGTCGGTGGCGCACCCGCGGTGGGTGCCTGAGCGGCCCGCTTCGGGGATCGCGCCGGTACTGTCCGATGCCGAACTGGTGGCTATGGCGGCGTTGCAGGCCTTATTGGGGTTCGATTCCGAGGCCCGCTTCGTGCGCCACGCCAAAGAACACCTCACGGCGTGGTTCCCCTATCTGCCCGGTCGGTCGGGCTACAACAAGCGCCTGCGCCGCAGCGGCGACCTGATGTCCCGTGTGATGGCCGCCTCGGCGCGGGACTGCCTGTCGTGGTGCGACGACGTGTGGCTCGCGGACTCCGCGCCCGTCGAGTGCGGGCGCAGCCGCGAGACCCAGCAGCGCTCCGACCTCGCCGGACGGGCCGAATGCGGTTACAGCGCCAGCCACTCCCGGTGGTTCTGGGGGCTGCGACTGCACCCAGCTGCGGGCGCTCGTGTGGACCGCCGTTGCCTGGTGGCCACTCCCGGTGGTTCTGGGGGCTGCGACGTCGCCGCCGGCGACGGGCGATGCCACGACTGCGAAGCGCCAGCCACTCCCGGTGGTTCTGGGGGCTGCGACTGCACCCAGTTGCGGGCGCTCGTGTGGACCGCCGTTGCCTG
>JAPONU010000316.1 GCA_026713745.1 bacterium | reverse complement strand
GCTTGGGGCTGGAGGCGACGTGATCGATGTGCTCGCCCTGCAGCCACGCCGCCAGGCGCCGGGCCTGCTCGTGTCCCACATCGGTGAGGCCGGGATCGGCCGGGCCGTCACTGTTCTCCACCCGTTCGGGCAGGGCGTGGCGGATCAGGATCAGCTTCACGCGACCGTACGGTACCGGGCGGTTTGTCGCGACCGGCCGGGCGGGATGGCGTGGCGCAGGGACCGGTGGCCGGGTGTGGCAACATCGCGCCATGGCTGTGGATCACACCGGCGTCCTGTTCACCTCCGAGGACATCGCCGAGGTTCTCTCGTGCATGGAGGATCTGGCCGCGCGCGGCGACGGCAGGGGATGGCTGAACCTGCAGCCCTGGGTCGAGGAAGAGGACCGACCGCCCACTTCACCGCTGGGTCGGATGTTCTCGGCGCGCGGCCCCGAGGTCCCGCTCGCCACGTGGATTCCCGAACATCGGCGCGGCCGTAGCGAGATACGGGCGACCATCGGGATCTCCCACCCCACCGGCCGCTTCGCGGTGCGCCGGTTGGCGGACAGCGGGGTGGAGGTGCCGGCGAGTTGGACGGTGCGCCAGGATCACGTCCGGCGGGGTCTGGTGTTCGAGCTGCCCGGCGCCCTCGGCGCCGAGGAAGTGCTGCGGTTCCTGCTGGCTGCGGTGGCGACCCTCAGCGGGGTGGAAGCCGACGGCCGCTGGGTTGCCGACATCGCCGTCCAGCGAGGCTCCCGGCGAGGTTGACCGCGCCGGGTGCTGCGCGCCGGTGGCGCGGCTGCCGGCGGCGCCCCAGCACCGCTGACCGCCGCCGCAACCCGGTTAGGGTGCGCGCATGGCTGAGGATCTGAACGGCAGGACGGTTGGAGGTGACGGGGTTCCCGCAGCGGGCGCCGAGGCGGTCTGGGTGTGGGACACCGACAGTCCCGTCGGCCGCCTGGGTTTGGCCCTCACCGAGGCGGGGCTGCGGCGCCTGTGCTTCCTGCCCCCCGGCGTCGCCGGTCGCGCCGACGCCGAGGTCGAGGCTCTGGCCGCCACCATGGCCGAGACGGTGTCGAGCCAGGTCACTGTGGCCGCTGCGCCGCTGGACGGTGTGCGCCGCCAACTCGACGACTACTTCGCGGGCAGGCTGCGAGACTTCACCGTCGGGGTCGACTGGCGCGCCAGCGCGGGCTTCTATCGCCGGGCGCTGGAGGTGACCGCCGCCATTCCCTACGGGCGGACACGGAGCTACGCGGGGGTGGCGGCGATCGCCGGCAGCCCCAGGGCCGCCCGAGCGGTCGGCACCGCGATGGCCACCAATCCTGTGGCGCTGTTGGTGCCCTGTCACCGGGTCGTGCGCACCGGCGGAAGCCGCGGACCCTACGGCGGCGGCACCGCGGCCAAGGACCTGCTGCTGGATCTGGAGGCGTCGGTCAGCGGCGACTGAGGCGGGCAGTTGGTGCCCGGCTTCCCGGGGCCCTCGCCCGGGCCGCCACCGAGTCGGTCAGAGGGCGATCTCCTCGATCTCGGAGGTCTCCCAGAACTCGTGGTTCTCTATCCAGTCCGCATTACCCGATCGCAGCAGCAACTCGGGGTCGTGCAGCGGGTCGGCCTCCTCGGTCACCCCGCCGAGCACCGATCGCCAAGCACCGGACCACCAGGCCAGGAGCGCGATCAGGAAACACGAGCCCAAGAATGCTGCTATCGGAACGAGCATTTCCACAGGTCGCGCACCATATCCACAGTTTGCGACGTTGTCCACCCGCGAGGCTCCCCCAGATTGTCCCGAGGTGACGGTCAAGTGGCAGGTACCCACGCGGTGAGCCCCTCTGGCCGCGAACCGGTTGCTCCCCGGGTGGCGCGGTAGGGTCGCCCCTGGCGCGAGGAGGTGTGATGACGGGTCCAGTGGGCTTCTGGAGCATTGCGGAGGACGATCCGCACCGTGTCGCCGTCATCGACCCGCAGGGGCGGAAAACCAGCTTCGGCGAACTGGCCGAGTTGACGAACCGCTACGCGCACGGGTTCGGTGCCCTGGGCCTCGGAAAAGGCGACGGGGTCGTCACGGTGCTGCCGAACGGGCTGGAGCAGATCGCCGTCCGGCTTGCCACCTACCAGACCGGTATGTACGCCACCGCGGTCAACTGGCATCTCACCGCGCCCGAGATCGCCTACATCACCAACGACAGCGACGCCGGAATGCTCGTCTTCCACGAGCAGTTCGCGGACGCCGCGGCGGGAGTGCTGGAGCACACCGCTGTGGCACACCGCTTCGGAGTTGGAACGGTCGACGGGTACCGGCCGCTGGCGGAGTTGACAGCGGGCCAGCCGGCGACGCGGCCCGGGAGACTCGCCACCGGCAGCGCGATGACCTACACCTCGGGCACGACCGGTCGCCCCAAGGGTGTCCGCCGGCCGCTCGGCGATGCCCACCCCGACGAGTCCGCCACGACCGCGGGGCTGCTCCTGACGTTGTTCGGGGTGAAGCCCCACGAAGGCAACGTGCACCTCTGCTTGACCCCCATGTACCACGCTGCCGCCGACCTCTGGGTCGCCATGTCACTGCACCTCGGACACACGGTCGTGCTCATGGATCGCTGGGACGCCGCCGGGACGCTCGAAGCGATCGAGTGCCACGGGGTCACCCACACCCAAATGGTGCCGACCATGTTCCATCGCCTGCTGCGACTGCCCCCCGAGGTGCGCCGCCGTCATGACCTGTCGTCGCTGCGGCACGTGATCCACGCGGCGGCCCCCTGCCCGGTGGGGACGAAACTGGCGATGCTGGACTGGTTCGGCGACTGCATCTGGGAGTACTACGGCTCCACCGAGGGCGGTGGAACCATCGTGGGTCCCACCCGGTGGAGGGAATTCCCCGGCACGGTGGGAACGCCTTGGCCCGGCACCGAGGTGATCGTCGTGGACGAGGACGGCGCGGAGTCGCCGCCGGGGGAGAGCGGCACCATCTACATGAAGATGCCCCCCAGCCTTCGTTTCGTGTACCACAAGGACGAGAGCAAGACGGCCGAGGGTCGCCTCGGCGAGTTCTTCACCGTCGGCGACGTGGGCTACTTCAATGCCGAGGGCTACCTCTTCCTCAAGGACCGCGCCCGCGACGTGATCATCGTCGGCGGCGTCAACATCTACCCAGCGGAGATCGAGGGTGCGATGCAGCAGTGCCCGCTCGTGGCCGACGTGGCTGTCTTCGGTGTGCCCGACGAGGATCTGGGCGAGAGCATCAAGGCCGTGGTGGAGCCCGCCGAGGGCGTCGCGGCGGGCGAGGCGGCGCGACAGGAGATCCTGGAGTTCCTGGGGGGCCGGCTGGCCCGCCAGCGCCACCCGCATTCGCTGGACTTCACCGCCGCCCTGCCGCGCGAACCCAACGGCAAGCTGTACAAGCGGCGGCTGCGCGACCCCTACTGGGAGGGCCGGCAACGCCGGATCTGAGCCGGGTGGCCGGCGGGTCCGACTCCCGGGCGGTCAGGTCAGGAGGCCCGCAGCGGCGAGCGTCTCAGCAGGGGGCGCGAAGTAGTAGGCGCCCGAGACGGTCTCCGTGAAGCCCACGAGCCTGTCGTGGCGCCCGTCGCCGGTGGCGCCGAACATGGAGCCCAGCATCAGGTCGATCTTGGC
>JAPONU010000315.1 GCA_026713745.1 bacterium | reverse complement strand
TCCCTCGTCGACGATCTCATTCCGATCCAGAATCCGGCCAGCAGATTACCGCTTCATAAACAGGCACTAGTGTCCTGAGCCGTTAATTCGTGTGAGGTATGTGGCGAGGGTTGCAATGTCCCGTGTCAACATTTCTGGCGCTTCGGAAATTAGCGGGGAGTGACGGTGGCGAGGAGCGCCCAGTTGGGTCTGCCGGCGTAGAGGAGCGCCCGGATGCGGTAGTGGGCGAAGCGGCGGAATCCGAAGGCGACGCGTTTGACACGCTCCAGAGAATGATCGCCTCGGTGGGGCCGTTCGAGACGCGGGCGCGGCGCCAGTTCACGATCGCGGTGTGCCAGCGGCCGAGGGTGCGGCCCAGGCGGCGCAGCTCGGGCGGGCTGTCGGTGTCGGTGAGGTCGGTGGCGAGTTCGCCGAGGTAGGTGCCGGCAAGTTGCGGGCAGTCGATGTCATAGAGGCCGCGGAGGGTTTCTCTGGCGTGCCACGCCAGGCGCACCTCGCCGCGGGGGTCGCCGGCTGTGAGCAGGCCCCGGAGCTTGGCGTCGCCATGGTCGCTGAGACGCTCGCGGGCCGAAATGAGCAGCCGCCGCGCCCGATAGAGGGGATCGTCCTTGCGACCGCGGTAGCCGAGGGTGTCGTTCTAGGTGCGGCGGCGCATCTCGTCGATGCTGTGGTTCGCCAGGCGGATGACGTGGAACGGATCGGCGACCTGGCCAACCTGGGGCAGTGCCACGTCGAAGCTCCGCCGGTACGCGCCGGAGAGGTCCAGCACGCCCCAGTTGATGCCGTCGCGCCACTCCTCGGGTTGATCCAACAGCCACCGGATCGGAGCCTCGGCGTCGCGACCAAGGACGATGTCGAGCAGTTGGCCGCCGGTCACGTCCACGATCGAGGTGCACCACCGGCGGGTCCGCCAGCGGCCCTGACGCCCGAACAGGGTCTCATCGAGCCCCAACGCCTCCACGGCGCCGACCCGCTCGGCGTCCGCGGCCAGCAACGCTTGGCCCCATGCCAGCACCGCCCGGTTCGCCGTGTGCCAGTCACAACCCAACTCGCCGGCCACATCAGACACCGGGCGAGCGTCGCGACCCACCGCCACCGTCGCCCAGCGGCCCGCACGGGCCGTCAACGCCGCCCGCGCCGGCGCGATCTCCTCGGCGACCTCGGTGAATGACCCGACTCCGCAGCCCGCCGCCGGGCAACACCACCGCCACTTGTGCCAGATGAGGCGCACCGGCCGCCCGAACGCCGGCAGATCCACCAGACCCACCGCGCTCGTGCCCTTGGACCACACCGCCCCGCCGCAGCCCCCACACGCTGGCTGGCGCCGCGTCCGGACGTGCACCGCCAACGGCCCCGCCGCCTCGTCGTCGACACCGAGGACCTCCACGTCGCCGAGACCGACCACCAGTATGAGTGCGTAGGGTTCTCCTCCACCGGGGGCCTCCATCGGATCGGTGTGTGTCAAACCCGATTCTGGAGGCCCCCAACCGCGCCATCGCGGACCCACTCCCCGCTCATTTCCGAAGAGCCCTCAATCAGAGCGTCGAGGTGCCCGAACTCCTCCGGAGGCCGACCGGATACGCCCGGTACTTGGCTGATGCGACGCCCATACAACGTGCGACCTTCGTGGGCTTCCTGGATCCGGGCCATCAGTCGGGCGTCGCGAACCTGTCTGAGGTGCCCATCATTCTGTAGGCGCGCTAACTCGTAGCCGCCTAATCTCTTCGGCCACTTCGCGTACGTCGTCGAGCGCTTCTGCGTAGACAGCACTCGCAGCTTGTGCTTGAGCCGTCGTCAGATCTGGCTTTGATCCGGCCGCAATTAGGTCAGCGAGAGCATCCTGCCAGTGCGTGAGGGCCGCCACCGCTGCGTCATGGATCTGCTGGCGTGACGGGGGGACGACGAGCCGACTGAGTGACGAGAGCCCTTCGTTGACTGCGCGTCGCTGTGCGGTTAGGGCGTCGATAGCGAGCCGGCGACGCTGCGTTTCGGGCATCGAGCCCGCCGGAGGCGGGTCGGCTGAGTCGAATCCGGCTCGCATGCCGTCAAAGATCTGTGCCGCCTGGTCTTCCCAACGATCGACGAGAAAGTCCTCGATCAGGTACGGATGGGCTGCCCCGATGGGCGTCAGGCAGATTCGAGCGATGGCGCGGCAGTTTTCCAGGTCGTCGGAGCTGATCTCGCGGTGGTGAGCCACCTTACGACGGCCAGTTCTAGTGGTCACTGCACGGTGAGGGCAGCATAGGGTTCGGCGGGGCTGTGGTGGTTGAGGCTGCGGCGGCGTTGGTGGTTGATGATGTCGGCGGCGTGTTGTGCTTGGGCGGGGGTGACGAGGCGGAGGTCGGTGCCCCGTGGGAACCACCAGCGGGCTTGGCGGTTGAGGTTCTCGATCTGGCCGCGCTGCCACGGCGAGTGGGGGTCGCAGAACCACACGTCGAGGCCGTAGTGGGCGGCGAGGGTCGGCCAGTGCGCCCATTCTGAGCCGCAGTCGAACGTGAGGCTGCGCCGCAGGTGCGCGGGGACGGCGTCGAGGCCCTCGATGAGGCCGGTGAGGACGGCTTCGGCGTCGTAGCCGTCGGGCATGGTGATCGGTATCCGGTAGCGGCTTGGGCGTTCGGTCAGC
>JAPONU010000314.1 GCA_026713745.1 bacterium | reverse complement strand
TCCAGGGCCCGCTCCAGGGGCAACTCGAAGTAGCGCTTCGCCCCGGTGTCGCGCTCCACGAACATGTAGTACGGGATGCAGCCCAGCTTCACCTCGCGGCGGATCATGTCGGCCCAGATCTTCGAATCGTCGTTCACGTGGCGGATCAGCGGCGCCTGGCAGCGGATGACCGCCCCGGTGTTCAGGATGTTGCGCACGGCCTTCTCGGAGGCCTCCGTGGCCAACTCCACCGGGTGGGAGTAGTGGCCCATGATGGCCAGGTGTCGCCCGGCGGCGGTGATGTCGTCGAAGAGCCGCAGCGTCTCGTCCGCGTCCTTGTCGTCCACGAAGCGGTGCGGCCAGTAGGCCCCCGCCTTGGTGCCGATGCGGATGGTGAGGCGCTCGAACTCGGGATCGAGGAGCGGCTCGATGTAGCGGCGCAGTATCTCGGTGCGCATGATCATGGGGTCGCCGCCGGTGAACAGCACGTCGGTGGCCTCGGGGTGTGCCCGCAGGTAGCGCACCAGGTTGCCGCCCTCCTTGGTGGCGAACTTCAGGTCGTCGAGTTTCACGAACTGCGGCCAGCGGAAGCAGTAGGTGCAGTAGGCGTGGCAGGTCTGACCCTGGGCGGGGAAGAACAGCACCGTCTCGTCGTACTTGTGCTGCATGCCCGGCATCGGCTCGCCGTCCACCTGCGGCACGTTCATCGCCACCTGGCCGCTGGGGTGCGGGTTCAGGCTGCGCTGGATGTTCCGCGCCACCTCGTCGATCTCCTTGGCCGGAAGCTCGGCGCGCACCATGTCGGCGATGGTGGCGAAGTGCTCGGGATCGATCATCCCCTCCTGGGGGAACGTGAGCTGGTAGATCGGGTCGTCGGGGATGTTGTCCCAGTCGATCAACTGCTCGCAGACGTAGTTGTTGGTCTTGAACGGGAGCACCCGCGACACCACGTCGGTGACGAGCTGCTGGTGCTCGGTCAGCCGGTCGAAGCCGGGGATGTCCTCCATGTTGCGCCGCTGGAACGTCCGAAACACCGGCCTCTGTCCATTGGTCGCCTGTACCATCGTTCTGCCCCCTTCTGAAGCACGTCGGGCTGCTCGATCCCGAGTAGCCGAGCGCTTCCCCGTCACCGACTCTGGTCCAACCATTCTACTCAAAAAGGCACTCCTTATCCCCAGCGGCCCTCCGAAGGGCGTGAAGCGACACCTCGCGGGCGCAGCTCGACCCCGGTGAACGCCGCCGATCCCTGGATTCCGGCCTCCGCCGGAATGACGTCCCCCGGCGAATGACGTCCCCCGCCGAGGGTGGCGGTGCGCAGGCGGTCGCGCCCCTGGCGGCGCGCCTCGGCGCCGCGTCGCCGCTCGACGGGTTCGTGGACTACACCGATTCGGAAGGGATCTCCCTCTACCCCGCCCAGGAGGAGGCACTGCTGGAGATCCTGGACGGCCAAAACGTGATCATGAACACCCCCACCGGCTCGGGGAAGTCCCTGGTGGCGGCCGGAGCCCACTTCGCCGCGCTCGCAGCCGGGCGCCGCAGCGTGTACACGGCTCCGCTGAAAGCGTTGGTCAGCGAGAAGTTCTTCGCCCTGTGCGCGGCCTTCGGAGCCGATCGGGTCGGGATGATCACCGGCGACGCCGCCGTCAACCCGCAGGCACCGATCATCTGCGCCACCGCGGAAATCCTCGCCAACTGGGCGTTGCGCGACGGCAGCGAAGCGGACGTGGACGTGGTCATTGCCGACGAGTTCCACTTCTACGCCGATCCGCAGCGCGGCTGGGCCTGGCAGGTGCCCCTGCTGAGTTTGCCGCAGTGCCAGTTCGTACTGCTCTCGGCCACCCTCGGACCCACGCAGCGCTTCGCCGACGAACTCACCGGGCGCACCGGGCGGGACACAGCGACGGTGCGATCAGCCGAACGACCGGTTCCGCTGCGCTTCGAATACGGCACGTTGCCGCTGCATGCTTCCATCGAGGACCTCCTCGAGCGCAACCGGGCACCCATCTACGTGGTCCACTTCACCCAGCGCGAGGCCATCGAGGCCGCGCAGGCCTACACCAGCATCGGAGTACTGAGCCGCGCCGAGCGGGAGCTCGTGGCCGAGGCCATCGGCGGCTTCAAGTTCGACTCGCCCATCGGCAAGGACTTGCGCCGACTCATCGGCCACGGCGTCGGGGTGCACCACGCGGGCCTCCTCCCCAAGTACCGGCTGCTCACCGAGCGGCTGGCGCAGCAGGGCCTGTTGAAGCTCATCTGCGGCACCGACACCCTGGGCGTGGGGGTGAACGTGCCGATCCGCACAGTGCTGTTCACGCAACTCTGCAAGTACGACGGGCAGAAGACCCGGCTGCTGAACGCCCGTGAGTTCCATCAGATCGCCGGGCGGGCAGGTCGGGCCGGCTACGACGACCAGGGCTTTGTGCGGGTGCAGGCCCCGGCCCACTGGATCGAGAACCGCATCGCCACCCAGAAGGCGGAATCGAATCCCAAGGCCAAGCGCAAGCTGACCAAGCGCAAGCCTCCGGAGCGCAACTACGCCCACTGGAACGAAGAGACGTTCGACAGGCTCGTGGCCGCGGAGCCCGAGCCGCTGACCTCCAGCTTCGAAGTGAGCCACCAGATGGTGATGCACATGCTGGACCGGCCGGGTGACGGCTGCGCGGACCTGCGGCGGCTGCTGGTGGAGAACCACGAGCCCCGCCGTCGCCAGCGGCGGCACATCCGCCGGGCGGTTGCCATCTACCGGTCGCTGGTCGACGCAGGGGTGGTCGAGGTGCTCGAAGCGCCCGACGAGTGGGGCCGGCGCGTCCGGGTGACGGTGGACCTGCAGGACAGCTTCGCCCTGCATCAGCCGCTGTCGCTGTTCGCGGTGGAGGCGCTGGGGGTTCTCGACGCGGACGAGACGGACTACCCGCTGGATGTGCTGTC
>JAPONU010000313.1 GCA_026713745.1 bacterium | reverse complement strand
GCGGTTCCCGCATCGGCGTCGTGACCGGCGTGCAGGGATTCCGCTGGTACACGGTGACCCTCAGCGGTCTTCCGGCGCACGCCGGCACCACACCGATGGACCGCCGCCGCGACCCTGCCCGCGCCCTGGCCGCCGCGCTCGCAGGGCTCTACGAGTCGATCCTCGCCGGCGGTCCGGCGGCGCGGGTCACACCCGCACAGTTCCGGTCGCAGCCGGTGTCGCCGAACACGGTGCCCGCCGAAGTCACCTTCTCACTCGACCTCCGGCATCCCGACGCCGCTGTCCTCGACCAGATCGAGGACTTGGCGCGGCGCATCATCGGCGACTCGGCCGCGAGGCACGGTTGCGAGCACCGGGTCCATCTCGACAACGACTCGCCGCCGGTCACCTTCGACGAACGCTGCGTGGCGGCGGTCGCCGCGGCCGCTGAGACGTGCGGTTACCGCCACGAGCGAATCGTCTCCGGCGCGGGCCACGACGCATGCCACGTGGCGCTAAAGGCGCCGGCCGCGATGATCTTCGTGCCCTGCCGTGACGGGCTGTCACACAACGAAGCAGAATCCATCGAACCCACCGCCGCCGGCGAAGGCGCCACGGTCCTCCTGCACGCAGCACTCGAACTCGCCGGCACCCCGGACCCCTACTGAAATCGACCGCCGCGATGTGTCAACTAGCCTCGCGACACGCCAAGGACCCCCGCAGTTTCCCCTCAGGGGGCTTCTCGGTGCGAATGGGCGTGGCACAACACGCGTCCCGCCGGCTGGAGTGATGGCGTGACACGCACCCACCCCCTCCGGATCCGACACGCTGCAGCAGGAGACGAGTCCGATGTGCGCGCCTGCGTCGAGGCGGCCTACGGCCCCTACGTCGAGCGAATCGGCAAGCCGCCGGCGCCCATGCTCGATGACTACGCGACCCTGATCAGGAACGAGGTTGTCCATGTCGCCACCCTCGAAGGCCGGCTCGTCGGGCTCATCGTGTTGTGGCCGGAGGAGGACCACCTCTACATCGACAACATTGCTGTCCACCCCGAGGCGCAGGGCACCGGAGTCGGGGGAGCGCTCCTCGGCCTTGCCGACCAAGAGGCTCAGCGTGTCGGCCTCGGCGAGATCCGCCTCTACACCAACGCGAAGATGACCGAGAACGTCCAGTACTACCCACGAAAGGGATTCCGCGAGACGCATCGCGCCACCGATGCCGGCTATCAGCGCGTCTACTTCTCGCGCTCTCTCGATCCCCAACACGCATAGCGCTGCTGTGCGCGGTGACGCTAGAACTGACGCCGAGTAGGCCCGTGGGAGACATTCTCGATTCCAGCGGCGCTATGACCTCCGAGTCCGGGGAAGTCACGAGTCCCGTACGTTTGCCTGGTTCGTCTCTGCAACCCGGACAGGGGGAGGCTCAGTGATGGCACGCACGATTGAACAGCGAGTAGAGGACTCGAGGGCGAAGCTTGAGACCGGGGGTGATGCGTGGCTGGCGACGTCGGGCCCTGCGGGACCTCATCTTGTCCCTTTGAGCCTCGCTTGGGATTCGGCCTCTGGCGAGTTGGTACTCTGCACCGAGCGACGAAGCGTCACCTGTCCCCTCGCTGTGTGGGTCGGTCTATTCGTCGAAGTCGCGGGTGAATAGGCGGTAGGCGAGGTTGTCGACGCTGAGCGCTGAGTTCGACAGGATGACGATCCCTTCGCCCGCTTGGGCGTCGAAGCCGACGAAAGAGGCGTAGCCGCCGGTTCCGCCGTTGTGCCAGACGAATTCGCGGTCGCCCTCTCGTGCGATGATCCAGCCGAGTCCGATGTCCATGCCGAGGGCGGGATCGCTCCGCTGGGGGGTGCGAGCGCGCTCCATGGCCTGGCGCAGCGGCGAGGGGCCCAGGCCGAGATTCGCTTCGAGGAACGTCAGAAGGTCGTGGACAGTGGATCGGAGTGCTCCCGCGCCGGCGAGGGCCGGCAGATCCCAGTTGGCGGCCGGCCGGAGTTGCCCATCGTGACCGGTGGCCAGGCGCTCGCGGAGAGCCGGCGTCAGTTCGATTGCCGTGTCGGACATCTGTAGTGGTTCGAGGACCCGCTCGGCGATGAGCGCCTCGAAGTCGGTGCCCGCACCCACCGAGAGGGCGTGGCCCAGCAGGCCGAAGCCGACATTGGAGTACTCGACTGCCTCGTCGATGTCACGCGCCAGCTTGTGAGAAGACAGGAAGGCGTAGAGATCTTCGACGGTGTAGTCGGCGTAAGGGTTGGTCGGATCTGCCGGGTCGAAGTTGTCGGGCAGGCGGGGCAGCCCGGAACTGTGGGTCGCCAGGTGGCCCAGCGTGATCTGGGCGCCGTCGCTCGTGGGCATCGACACCTCGTCGCCGAGCACGCTCTGCACCGGCGTGTCAAGCCCCAACTCCTCCTGCGCTACCAGATCCGCCAGCACAGTGGCCGTGAACACCTTGGTGATCGAGCCGATCTCAAAGACGGTGTCCCCATCGGGCTGGGTCGGGTCGTCGGCGCTGAGGTGCCCGTACCCGACGACCACCCGCCCTTCAGCGCTGGTTGTGCCGGCCACGACGCCGACGCTCTGGCGGTCCTCGTCCACGAACTCCGCCAGGAGCGTGCGGATCTGCGACTCGGTCAGCGGCTCAACACCCTGGACATCGGCAGTCCGAGCATCCCGCTCGGCTCCGGTCGCGGTGTCCGAGCCTGCGCACCCAACGCACCACAGGGCGAGCCCGATCCCAACCGCGAGCAATGTCCGCACCGAACCCCCTTTCAACTCAAACTCGGCTCCGAAATCGAGACAGCTCGCGCAGCCTGTCGGCGATCTCCTCGACAGGAACCTCTTCTTCCGCCACGCGCATCACGAGCCTGTACACATCGTCGTTGAGGGCCGCTGTCACCGAGGCTCCGTTGAGTTCGAGGAACACCGCTGTGGCGAGCCAGCCCAGGCGCTTGTTGCCGTCGATGAGGGCGTGGTTGTTGGCGACGGACTGCAACAGTGCGGCCGCTTTGGTCCAAGTGTCGGGATAGGCGTCGGAGCCGAACGCGCTGGCCTGCGGGCGAGCGGCCGCGGCAGCGAGCAGCCCGACGTCGCGGACCGGCGGCGGGTCTCCGAGCAGGCGGCGGGCGAGTTCGATCAGATCGTCGGTGTCGAGGAACTCGACCGGACCGGTCACTCGCCCAGACGCCGCAGCGCATCGGCGTGGTGGCTCATCACCAACTCGGCCGCAGCGCCGACGCGGTCCTCATGGTCGCGCCGCGCCACGAACTCGCGCACGGCACGGCGGGCCGCCTCCTGCATCGACACGCCGTCGAGGGCGGCGCGCTCGCGTAGGGCACGGCGCTCCTCATCGGTCAGCCGCAAAGTCATCGCCACAACCATGATGGTATCACAGCGATACCGATTGCTGCCCGAAGCCGAACATCCGCTCGCCTTCACGGAACTTCGGCACCGCCTGCTCGGAGGTGTGCCG
>JAPONU010000312.1 GCA_026713745.1 bacterium | reverse complement strand
GGTTTGCCAGTTGGCGCCCATTCGGGGCTGCCACGTTCGGGCCCGGCGGTCCTGCGTGCTGCCCCTCCCGGTTTCCATACTGTTGGCGTTAGTAACGGCATGCATTACTAGAGCAGGGTGCCATGGAGATCGAAGTCACCGATTACCACTGAGGAGGACGATCATGATCGCCGCCGAACCGATACACCCGGGAGAACACCTCGCGGAGATCATGGAGGAGTTGGGGATCACCCAATACCGCTTGGCCAAGACGGTGGGAGTTCTACGCCGATCTGCTCCGCCGCGGGGTGGACGGCATCATCAGCCCGGAGGGGGCGGATCATGTTGTAGCCCACTTCGAGGGACACTCCGGGCGGCCTCGGGGTGAGACATGCTGATCACATGTGATAGTGTTATTCGCATGTCCAAGATGATCCAGATACGTAATGTGCCCGATGCTGTGCATCGGGAGGCGAAGGTGCGCGCGGCGCGTGCTGGCATGAGCCTCTCGGACTATCTGTTGCGGGAAGTGGAGCGGGCGCTGGCGGTGCCGCCCGTGGACGTGGTGCTGGCCCGCATCGCCGGGCGTGATCGGCCGGCGCTGTCGGAGTCACCCGCCGAGGCGGTGCGGGCCGAGCGAGAACTGAGGTGATCGTCGCCGACGCCTCGGCGGTTGCAGAACTGCTCCTGCGGCGGGGCGGCCCGGCGGGCGAGTCACTGGCAGCGCGGTTCGCCGGCCGTGAGGCGGTCTGCGCCCCGCATCTCGTCGACGTCGAGATCGGCCAGGTGATCCGACGGTTCGTGTTGCGAGGAGAGATGCCCGTCGCCCGCGCCACCGCGGCGTTCGAGGACTTCGCGGATCTACCGATCCGGCGGTTCCCCCACACCGAACTACTGCCCCGGGCGTTCGCGCTGCGATCGAACGTGACCGTCTACGACGGGATCTATCTGGCACTGGCCGAAGCACTCGACGCGCCGCTGCTCTCATGCGACGCCGCCTTGGCCGACGTTCCCGGCTGCAGCGCGGCGGTGGAGATCCTGCCGGTCGCCGGTCAAGCAGTCTCGTAGCACGGTCTAAATCGTTCATCTGAACGGACCACGGTGCTACGGAGATCGAGGTCACCGATTACCACTGAGGAGGACGATCATGATCGCCGCTGAACCGATACACCCGGGAGAGCACCTCGCGGAGATCATGGAGGAGTTGGGAATCACCCAATACCGCTTGGCCAAGTCGGTGGGAGTTCCCCAGGTACGGATCCATGACATCGTCCACTGCCGGAGGTCCATCACTGCCGACACGGCGCTGCGAATCGGCCGAGCCCTCGGCATGACTCCGGAGTTCTGGCTGAACCTGCAGCGGATGTACGACTTGGACGTCGCCCGCACCAAGACCGACGTGAGCGCCATCGAGCCCCTCGTCGAGGTCGCCTGACCGGGCGCGGAGAGCAGAGCCGCCGAACCGGCCGCCCCGCCGAGGCTGTCGCCGCGCTGGCGGCGGGTTCGTGAGATCCGCGGTCACTCCGTGAGTTCCGCGGTCACTCGCAGCCTGCGGTACACCTCTACGGGTGCGCGGCCGGTAGCGGTGCGGTGAGTTCGACGGTGGTGCCCTCGTCTGCCGACCGGTGCTGGAGCCTGCCGCCCAGGTCGTTCTCGACGAGCGTGCGGACCAGCGTGAGGCCCAGACCCTCCTGCAGCGTGCCCTCGGATATGCCGCGGCCGTTGTCGGTGACCGACACCTGAAGCTCGGAATCCTCCCGGCCGATCCGGACCACGATCTCGTTGCCGGCGGCGCTGGCTGCCGCGCCGCCGAAGCCGTGGTCGACGGCGTTCTGCACCAGCTCGTTCAGCACGATCGCCATCGTGGTCATCACCTCGCTTGGAAGGGGGCCGACGGCTCCGGAGACCTCGATGGAGATCGGTGCGTTCGGTGGGGCCAGGGACTCCCGCAGCAGCGAGGAGAGCGAGGCCACGACGCTCTCGAAGGTGGTGCTGTCGCCGTCGGGCCCGCTGAGGATCTCGTGTACG
>JAPONU010000311.1 GCA_026713745.1 bacterium | reverse complement strand
CTGGGTGATGGTGCAGCTGGGCCTGCCACGGGTCATCGGCGAGTTGGGCGCCGGCGTGATCCTGGGCCCGTCGCTGTTCGGGCACTTCTTCCCCGAGCAGTTCGCCTGGTTCCTGCCCGCCGGCGGCGAGCAGGCGGCCGCACTGCTGACCGTGAGTTGGATCGGCGTGGCGCTGCTGCTGGTGCTGGCGGGCTTCGAGACCGACCTGGGCCTGATCACCAAGCTGGGCCGCCCCGCGGTTCTGGTGGCGGTGGGCAGCATGCTGGTGCCGGCGGGCGCCGGCAGCGTGGTGGGGTGGCTGATTCCCGACGAGTTCCTGGGCCCCGACGCCAGCCGCAGCACGTTCCTGCTGTTCGTGGCCCTGGCCGTCAGCGTCTCGGCACTGGCGGTGGTGGCCAAGATCCTCTCCGACCTGGGGCTCATGCGGCGCGACTTCGGTCAGATCACCGTGGCGGTGGGCATGGCCAACGACGTGGTGGGCTGGGTGCTGCTGGGTGTGCTGACCAGCGTGGTGGCCTCCGGCGGCGTCTCCGCCACCGGCATCCTGATCTCGGTTGGAGGCCTGCTGCTGTTCATGGTGCTGGCGCTGACGGTGGGGCAGTGGCTGGTGGACCGCTGGCTGCGCCGCACTCGCCGCAGCAGCGACACGCTGGGCGCCGCGGTGACCGTGGCGGTGGTCACGATGCTGGGCTTCGGGGTCGTCACCCAGGGCCTGGGGGTGGAGGCGGTGGTGGGGGCGTTCGTGGCCGGCGTGGTGCTGCACCGGTCCCGCTTCGTGGACGAGCGGTTGGAGCACTCCCTGGAACGGCTGACGTCGTCTTTCTTTGCACCGGTGTTCTTCGCCACCGCCGGCCTGCAGGTGAACCTGCTGCTGCTGGAGGACCCGACGATCCTCACCTGGACCATCGTGGTGGTGGCGGCGGCGATCGTGGCCAAGTTCGCCGGCGCCTACGGCGGGGCCAGGGTGGCGGGACGCAGCCACCGGGCGGGGCTGGCGCTGGGGGCCGGTCTCAACGCCCGGGGCACGCTCGAGATCGTCATCGCCTCGGTGGGCCTCAGCCTGGGGGTCTTCAACACGGCGTCGTTCACGATCATCGTGCTGGTGCCGCTGGTGACGTCGCTCTTCGCCTCGGTGGCGCTGCGGATCGTGGTCTTCAACTGGCGCGGCGACGCGGCGGAGATCCGCCGGCTGGACCGCGAGAAGGCGCTGAGTGAGAACCTGGTGGTGCGCACGTCCCGGCTGCTGATCCCGTCACGTGGGGGGCCGGCCTCCATCACCGCCGCCCAGCTGATGCACTACTCGTGGCCGCCCGAGGCCGAGGTGACGGTGATGACCGCCGCCGACCGGCGGGCAACGTTCGACTTCGGACCGCTGGAGAACGTGCTGCACGGCCGGGAGGTGGACTTCGAGCGGGTGCGGGAGCGCGACGTGGCCGAGCGCATCGCCAAGGAGGCGGCGCTGGGCTACGGGGCCATCGGCATGGGGGTGCAGAGCAGCGAGGAACTCGGCCAGGTGATCTCGCCGCTGGTCGACGAGGTGCTGCGCGTGAGCCCCATCCCGGTCGTGGTGGTGCGCCGGGCCCGCAACCTGGATCGGCCCTTGCCGGGGGCCTACGCCAAGGCGCTGGTGCCGGCGTCGGGCGGGCCGGCCAGCCGGGCCGCGGCCGAAGTGGCCGGCAATCTGAGTTCCCAGCTCGGCACGCAGATGGTGCTGGCCCACATCGTGGGTTCGGCCGACGTGATGAGCGGCCTGCGGCGGCTGCCCACGATGGCGTCCGGTGCGAATTGGCCGGCGATCTGGCACGACGACGAGGAGGTCGCCGACGCTGTCAGAGTGCTGGCCGCCGATGAGCCTCCCAGGCCGGCGGCCGACCCCGCAGAGTCCGCAGAGACCGCCGGTGCCGAGCCCGCGGCGGATGGTGGATGGGTCGAGAGCGAGCAGCCGGGCCCGCCGTCGGGACGCGGCGCCCCGGCCTTCGTCGGTTCGCTGGGTGGGGTCATGGGGAGGCTGCTGCAGGCGCCGCTGGATCTGCTGCGGCCCCGGCGCCTGGTGATGCTGCGGTCGCCGGCACGGGCCACCGGGATCGGCGAGCAGGTCCTGGGCCAGGCGGCGCAGCTGGTCGAAGGACTGGGGGTGGAGCCCCAACTCCTGACCCGCCCCGGCACCTCAGTGGCTCTCGAATTGCTGGATCTGATACAGGAGACCGAGGCCGACCTGGTGGTCATGGGCGCCAACCTGCGGCGGCTGCGGGACCGGCCCTTCCTGGGACACACCGTCGAGACCGTGCTGCGCCGCTGCGACGCCACGGTTGCCCTGGTGCTGGTGCCCTTCGACCTGTAAGGCCTGTCGGGCGGCTGGTGCGGTCTCGGTGCGGCGATTCTCCGGGCGCCTTCCCGTGCGGTGATTCCCCTGCGGCGGTCCCCCGTGCGGCGATTTCCTGGGCGCGTTCCCGCGAGGTGATTCCCTCTTCGGGCCGTTCCGCCGAACGGTTAGTACGAACGGTTAGTAGCGGATGGCGCGGCTGGGGCAGAGCGTGGCGG
>JAPONU010000310.1 GCA_026713745.1 bacterium | reverse complement strand
GCGGCAGACGCGGCCCTGAAGGCCGCCGAGGCGGCTCAGGCGGCCGCCGATCTGGCGCAGGCCACCGCCGAGGGCAACCAGGCCGCCGTGGCCGCAGCCGAGGCCCAACTCGCCGAGGCCCAGGGTGCCGCCGAGGATGCGCGGGAACAGGCGGCCGCAGCCCAGGCCGAGGCGGACGAGGCCCGCCAGGCAGCCGTCGCAGCAGAGCAGGCCGCTGCCGCTCCGGCGCCCGAGCCCCAACCGGCTCCCGAACCGGCCCCTGCCGGCGACGAGGGCCTGCGCGTGGCGCTGCTGCTGCCGGGCATCAAGAACGACAACTCCTTCAGCCAGGCAGCAGCCGAGGGCCTGCTCGACGCCGTGGAGGCCGACGGGAACATCGCCGAGTACCAGATGCTGGAGGAGATCATCGAGCCCACCGACTCGCTGCCGGCGCTCCGCGGCTTCGCCAGCCGGGGCTTCGACCTGATCATCGGTCACGGCATCGAGTACGTGGACCCGATCATGGAGTTGTACTCCGAGTTCCCCGATGTCGACTTCGCCATGACCGGCGGCGTGCTCGTGGAGGGCGCGGACCCGCAGGACAACGTGGTGGACTGGCTCTACAACGTGCAGGACATGGCGTATCCGAACGGCATCATTGCCGCCAACGCCGTCATCGGTGACACCATCGGCATCGTCGGCGGGCCGGAGTTCGACTTCGTGAAGGTCATGCACGCGTCGTTCCAGCAGGGCGTGGCGTCGATCAACCCCGACATCCAGTTCCTCGAGGGCTTCGCCGGCGACTTCGTGAACGTGCAGAAGGCCGCCGAGGTGGCCACATCGCTCATCGATCAGGGCGCCGACCTCATCTACTGCTCCGGCGACGGCATCTGCATCGGCGCCGCCCAGTCGGCCTCCGCCGCCGGCGTGCCGATCCTGGTGGGCTTCGGCTCGCAGTACGAGACAGCGCCGGACGTCTACCTCGGCGCCACGGTGATCCGCCTCAGCGATCTGTTCCAGACGTACTTCGACACGGTGCGCGACGGCACGTTCGGCAACGCCTTCTACCCGGGCAGCATCCAGAACGGTGGTATCGAAGTGTTGCCCATCAACACCGACGCCACCGTCGAGACGGCCACCAGCCTCGAAGAACTGCAGCAGATCCTCGACGACTTCGTGGCGGGCGTGGAGTCAGGCGAGATCCAGATCCCCTTCCCCTTCTAGGGGCTGCACTCGTTCTAGGGGCGGCGCTCGAATCGAACCGACCGGGTCCCCGCCCGAGCGGGCGGGGGCCGGGTCAGGTTCCGGCGTGTGTGGGGCAGCGGCAGCACACCAGGACGGGTAGGAACGTCTGGGTGAAGGTGTCGATGAGACCCTTCTCGGTGAGGCCGTAGTCGGGTACGCCGGCGAGGCCCACGAACGACAGGATCATGAACGGCGAGGCGATGGCGCAGCCGAGTGACCGGGCCGCGGCCGTCACCTCGTCGAGGCCCTCGTGGACCTCCTCCCAGGGGCGGTCGCTCATGCAGCCGCCG
>JAPONU010000309.1 GCA_026713745.1 bacterium | reverse complement strand
GACCTTCCTCCGGCCGGCCAATCGGCGGCGGACTGGTATCTGACGATCAGCCTCGGAGAGCCCTACGCGCGCCAAGGCAACAAGTGCTACAAACTGGTCGCCGGCGCGATCGAGATTCCGTAGCCTGCTCTGCGGCGGCGAAGCCGGAAGAGGGTCGCACGCCAGAGGAGCGTGATGGGGTTCGATCCCACCAGGAGATGGCAGCGGCGGCGGACCGACTACCTCTTCGTGGGCCTCGGCCTGGCGGTCTGCGTCGTGCTGGTCGTCTGGGGGATCTGGGGATGAGCGCACCGAACGACACCCCGGAGGTGCGGCGGATCCAGCCGTACCAGGCCGTCAAGACCTACGTGTGCGGGGGCTGCAACAACACCATCCCGCCCGCCACCGGTCATCTCGTCGTGGTTCCCACAGAGGCACCCGACCTGCGGCGGCACTGGCACCGCTCCTGCTGGGAGCGTTGGGGCCACCTACCAGGGAATTCGCGTAGGTAACGGCGCGGCCAGCTAGGTAACGCCGGCCGCGCCGACGGCGCGGTAACGTAGCCCTATAGCCGCGGAACCTGACTAGGAGAACCGCTATGCCACTTGTTGACGCCGTCTGCCGCGAACCGGGCGTCTACGTGGCCAATTGCCGGGGCAGCCCGAAGCTCGCCGTACAAGCAGGCGACGGACTCCCGCCTTGCCCGGAATGCGGAGCAGGGTGGGTCAACTGGACGCGCGTAGCTTGACCGCTCAGAACCTCCCCTAAGCGCCTGGTCGCCGTTTGGGCGAGCCGGAGACGCCCGCTAAGGCACCAGAAACGCCCGCTAAGGCCCGTTTAGCGTACTTCCTGCTGCAACCCTGCTCCCGGGGCGGGAAGCTCGCCGGGGCGGTGCGGTTCTGGCCGGAATCCGGAGCGTCTACGCCGTGCTGTAGTCCCGCAGCAGTTGCCACAGGTGCAGCGGATCCGGGTGCTCGTCCTCGTCCGGCACGCGCACCTTCAGCAGCGTCGTGGCGAAGCCGGGGCCGCGCAGTAGCAGGTCGTAGGCCGCCGGCAGAAGCTCGAACGTCGTCTCTCCGCCGAGCGGCAGGCACTCCTGCGAGGGCGCCCACATGGCGCTGTCGGGGAACCCAGGAATCGCGTCCGGGGCCAGTGTCCCGATGTGCTGCACCGCCGTGACGGTCAGCGTCCACCCGGCGCCGGCCGGGATCGGGTCGCCGCTGCCGTCGACCAGGGCGGCGTGGATCGTGCGAGGAGTCACGTCGCCGCCCGTCGCGCCGCATGGGCGTGGATGTAGCGCTGCCGGCTGGCAAGCGCAGCGGGGCACGGCGGCAGGATTCCCCGCCGGTGGCGCCGCGCCCAATACTTCGACGTGCTCTCGTTGTCACGGCACCCGAGCGGGCAGATGCCCCGCGCCTTCAAGTACGCCGCCCTCGTCAACGTGCCGGGCTCCGGGAAGTAGCGCCGGAGGTCACCCACGGCGGTGCTTGGCCGCCGCCGGGCGCGTGGTGGATGAACCCGGCGGCGGCCGATCTTTCACGCCAGCCCGGCCGGCTCGAGCGCCCGGACGGTGTCCACGCCGGCGGCCTGCAAGCTGCCGACGGCCCGGGCACGGCTGACCAGATCGGCGGGCGTGTTGTGGCGGGCGCGGGCCTCGATCTCGCACGGCACGCCGAACTGCTGGGCGACGGCGGCGGCTAGTGCTGTGTCCACATAGGTTGGTGGGGGTGCGTGTTCGCGCGGGCTGTGTGGTGCGACTAGAGTTACGGGCAGCAAGCGGGGGCGACGTAGGTGGCCTTCCCAGTCCGGTTGAACACCGCCGCCCCCGCTCTACGCCGGTCGCTACTCCGGCGCTCCGCTGACGGTACTCCCGCTCACGCCGCCGCGTCGTCGCCCCACTCGGGCGGTACGTGATCCGGGGCGCACGCCGTCGCCGCCAGGTCGTCTGCGCACGCCCGCAGCGTCTCCACTATGTGCGGCGCCGCAGCCACGAGGGCGGCGCCCTCCAACCGGGTGTTGACCATCACCACGCAACCCGGCAGCGGCGGCACCGCTTCGTCATCGACGGCGATCCAGCACCCGGCCGTGGGCGAGGCGCCGTGCGCCAGCAGCGCGCCGTGCAAGAAGAACAGGCCGCGCTGGTGCTCGGCCTGGGCCTCATAGTCAAGGTTGTCGCGGTCGTCGTAGACCGCTTCGTCGCATTCGGCCCGGTCCATGCCCTCCTCCCAGACCGACTCGCGCTCGGCGTCGGTGGGCGGCCCGTAGGCGAGGGTGACCGCCACGGCGCTCATGGCTCGACCGGCGCGACCGGCTCCACTGGATCTACCGGCGCGACCGGCCCCACTGGATCTACCGGCGCCACGGGGGCCGACTCGGCCAGCGCTGCCACATGCAGGACCTGGAGCCTCTGCTGGATTTCGTCGAGAATCGCCCGCGCCGCCCGCGGGTCCTGGGCGTGCAGCAGCACCAAGCCGACGCCGGCCGCCAGGGCGTCGTTGACGACGGCTTGGCGCTTGCGGCCAGTCAGCCGCGCGGCGTTCCGGATCATCTCGTCGTCGGCCGCGGTGAAACGTTGCGCCCGCAACCCTTCACCTGCAACCCTGCCGGTACCCAGCAGTACCCGACGGCACCCAAGCGAGAGCGTCGCTATCTGGGGGTTTGCGGCGGGGCCGTTCCTGCTGGGAGCGTCGTGACCGGCTCGGAGGTCGCTGAGGCCCCAACCGGAGACTCCCGCTCAGTCGTCGTGTCCCGGCGGCGGCGCCCAGGCCACCGCCAGCAATTCGACACCGCTCGCGCCGGCGTGGCGCAACAGCCGGGCCGCGGTGGCGAGTGTGGCACCGGTGGTGACCACGTCGTCCACGACCAACACGAGCCCCGAGACGGCTCGGCGGCAGCGCATCCGGGGGCCTGCCGCCCGCCCGGCCCGACCGCGGGCCGTCTGCGGCAGATCGGCGCCACGCGACAGCAGTCGCCGTGCGGGCACACCGAGGCGTCCGGCCACCTCCCGGGCCAGCAACTCGGCCTGGTCGTAGCCCCGGCGGCGACGGTTCGCCGGTGTGGCCGGAGCCCAGGTGACCACGTCGAGACCTCGGGGTGCCGCAGCGGCGAGCGCAGGACCCAGCCGGCCCGCCAAGCGGTGCGCGTTGGCGAACTTGAGGGCGCCGATCACGCTGCTGCCCACCTCGTCGTAGGTGAACAGGGCGCGCGCCCCGTCACTGCCCACCGGCGGCGGGATCGGCGGGGCCGGGGTCAGCCGCTCCTCGCAGCGCTCGCACAGCAGGACACCGTCGGTGCCGCAGACCACGCAGCGAAGCGGGATGAGCACCTGAACCAGGATAGCGATTTCCGACTATCACCTGATATATCCCTATATTTCCTAGATTCCCGAGCGGCCAACCCGTAGCCGGCGAAGGCTCGACGAAGGTCCCGGGGAGCAAACGAAGCGGGATCACCTACCCTTCCCTGCCGTGCGGAACCCCGGCGAATTGCTCCTCGAGGACCTCGGCGACGGCGTCTGGGCCCATGACGCCGATGAACGCTGGTGGGGGTTCAACGGCCTGTTCGGCGGATATCTGGTGAGCCTCGCCGCACTCGCCTGCGAGGCGGTAGTGGACCAGGAGACCCGCCCGCTGCGCAGCATCACGATGCAGTTCGTGCGCCCCGCGCCGGCAGGTCGTCTCCTGATCGAGGTGACGACCGAGCAGGCCGGGCGCTCGGTGTGGTTCCTGTCGGGACGGGTGACGGCGGACGGCAAGCTCTGCGCCCTCTTCCTCGCCACGGCCGCAACCGATCAGGACGGCCAGGAGTTCGCCAACCGGACGATGCCACGCGTGCCCACCTTCGAGGACACCCCCGCCGACACCATGCCTCGCATCTTCGCCCTGCCGGTGTTCGATTTGTTCGAGGAGCGGGAGATCCATCGCGACGGATCCAGCGTGCTGGTCTGGGTCCGCCCGAGGTACGACACGCAGACGAATCTGCCGCTGGTTCTCATGGTCTGCGACGTGGTCCCGCCGGTTGCCATCGGAGGGGTGAGCGAACCCCACCTGGCCGGGACCATCACGCTGACCGCGAATCTGCGCTCCCGGCTGCCCGTGCCGGCGAGCGCGGGTGCGCCTGTCCTCGTGGAGTTGCACACGTCGCTCTCCGCCGGCGGCCACGTGGACGAGACGGCCTTCGCCTGGTCACCCGACGGGCAGCTCCTTGCCGAGAGCCACCAGGTCCGGTTCCTGCGGCGCGCCCAGGAGGGGTTCATCGGGCACTGAGCGCCGCCCGGCTCTCCCTAGCCGGCGATGCGATCCGCCAGGTCGGCGATCCTCGTCTCGGCGACGAGGCCGTCACGCTCCCGCAACCAGGCGAGGTTGCGGCGATGCACGTCGTCGTGAGGCAGGTAGCGGTTGAGGAGGACCACCAGCGGCGGCCCCGCCAGCGCATCGGCCGCCAGCCGCACCTCGTTGATGGCACCGAGGCCGGCACCGGCCACCAGCAGGACACCGTCGGGGTCGAGCGCGCGCAGCAGGTCGCAGCAGTCGCCGTCGTCGGCGAGCGGCGACCGCACACCCCCCACCGTCTCGACGAACCCCACATCCGGTGCCGGCGACGGCCAGCGGAGCTCGGCGAGCAGGTCCGCCAACCGCGGGGGCGCCTCGCCGACGGCTGACGCCGCCATCGGCGGAGCCAGCGGCACGGGATACCAGCGGTGCGCCGGGCAGACCGCCTGCGGCTCCTCGCCGCTCGCCGCCCCCAGCACCTCGGCGTCTGTGGCGCCGAGGTCGGCGGGACCGAAGGACTGCACAGGTTTGCGGGCGCTCACCGACAGTCCCCGCCCGCGGAGGTTCCGGATGACCTGGGCAGTGACCCAGGTCTTGCCGATCTCGGTGGCCACCCCGGCAACGGCGATGAGCGTGGCAGGTCGGGTCACGGCCGGAGTCCGAGCGCATCCAGACCCGCCGCCAACCGGTCGACCATGCCCTCGCTGTGGGCGGCCGACAGGGCTACGCGGAGCCGCGAGGTGCCCGGCGGCACCGTCGGCGGCCGGATGGCGGGAACGAGGAGACCCTGTCCGAGCAGCGAGTCGGCGGCCCGCAGCGCCGGCGCCTCGGCGCCCACGAGGATCGGAACGATCGGGGATCGGTGGCCCGGGCGCAGGCGGTCGACGAGGCCCGCCAGGCGTGCCACCAGCTCTTCCCCCTCGGGACTGCGGGTGATTCGTACGGCTTCGAGCGCGGCGGCGGCATCGGCGGGCGCCAGCCCTGTTGTGAAGATGAACGGGCGGGCCCG
>JAPONU010000308.1 GCA_026713745.1 bacterium | reverse complement strand
TCGTCGCTGGCGAAGCCGTACCGGTCATCATGACGGTGACGATTAACTTCTCCCTGCGATCGGGGGATGATGCTCCCCGCCGTCTCCCGCCGCCCGAGGGCGAGCCGGCGCAACCGGCGGAGAACCCCGGCTCAGGGGCAGCTGCCTTGGGCGTGGCGGCCGACGAGGTAGCCTCCCCAACGGTCCCATCCGCCGGTACCGACGCCGCCCACACGCGCCCAGGAGACGGATCCAGAGCCGAGCTCGACGTCGACCTCGCGCGCCGCCCGGGTCCCGGTCCCCGCCGGCCGTTGCGGCTCCGTCCAGATGCCGATCCGCTCCGCGTGCTGTTGGAACAGATCGCCGTGGACGCCCGCCTCCAGGCCGTAGCGGTAGCACCCGAGCGCCTGCCGCGAAGGATTGACCCAGAACGTATCCTTGACCCGCTCCGTCAACGCCGCGATCTGCCGCCAGAGCAGCCCGCCCCACCGCGAGCATGACCCCGATCGAGGCCCAATCCGGTGTCATCGTTCGACCTCCCCCTCGCCCCGTTCGACGGCCCCGGCGGCCCGAAGACGCCGCGCCGTCGACCAGCTGCAGCGCCCGTTCGTCCCCGGCGCCCTCACGTAGCGCCTCGACGGCGCCCTCGAGCGCCGCCCGCGCGCTTGCACCCGCAGCCGTGCCGCCGCTACGTCCCGATTGCCCCGCGCCAGCCGCAGAGCGCCGCCCAGGACGCGCAGCGTCCGCTGCCGGTCCCGCTTCGCCGATCTGGATTCCGCGTCCGGGTTGGTTGCGGTTCTGGCTGTCGGCGGCACGGACGGATAGCTTTAGTGTGGTTGTTCGAGGGGCTTGGCCCTCAAGGAGGGAACCGCGCGGCAAGCGCTTGAGTGTACGTTCCTCCCCAGCGGCGCCATCGTCGGCTGCCGTCCGGTCGGGGTTGGCGGGCAGAGGTTCCCAAGGGGCCGCTAGGCACCGGGCTTCTCGAAGAGATCGAGCACTCGCCTCTCGAACGGGTCGAGGTCGGCGACGATGGCGTCGTGGGCGTCGGCATCGAGGGTGCGGAGCACGTGGAGGGCCTGGAACAGCTCTGTCGCCCGGTCGCGCACCTGGGCGCGGTTGTAGCGGATGCGGCCCTTCACGAGGGTGACCTGCTCCGCTTGGGTGATGGTTCCGTCAGGCCCGGGCATCGGAGGTTCACTGTCCCTGGTTTCCCCATAAGCCTTGCACATCCGGGGGCTGTTCGACCGGCCGCGCGGCGCGTTTCGGCCGGAGCCGGCCGGTCCGCCGTTGGCAGCGCGCGAGCTCGTCCTCGGCCGCGGCGATCGCGGCCTCGTCGCCGGCATCGAGGGCATCGAGCAGGCGCCACTCAGCGCGGTCGATTTCGTCCGCCGCGCGCTCCGCTTCCGTCGCCGTGCGCTCCCAGTCCGTCGCCGTCTTCTGTGGCATCTTTCGGTCTACCTCCTGCAGGGCGTGTTTCCCGCCCCTCGAGCCAGTCTTCGGGATCCGGGGGCTGTCCGCCCGCTCTTCGCAGCAGCCGGCGCGCCGCCTCGGGGTCCGCCCGGTCGGCGCGGCCGGCGAAGAACTCGGCGGTCCGCAGGGCCGAGACCTTCTCGGCGACGGCGGTGGCCACGAACTGGTTGATGCTCGTGCCGTCGGCCTTGCTGATCTCGGCGACGGCCGCCTTGAGCGACGCGGGCAGGCGCAACGGGTAGGTGGTGAGCTGCTTCTTCATGGCGGCAGCCTCCTCAAGGCCTCCTGGGGCGACAGCAGCGCGACGCCGAAGCGGGCGGGCGCCGGTCCGAAGTCCTGGCGGTTGAAGGTCACCAGGGCGTCGGCCGCGCCGTTGATGGCGGCGTCGAGCACCATCTCGTCGGCCGGGTCGTGCAGCTGCGGCCGCCACAGGAACCGGGTCGGCGCGGGTTCGGCGACCGCGCAGAGCGCTGTGACGACGGTCTCGACGTCGGCCTCGCTCAGGCCCGAGGCGAGCCGCTGCGCCGGGTCCCGGCAGACCGTCTCGTACTCCAGCGCCAGCGCCACGGAGAGCACCAGCGTGAACGACCGGCCCAGGGCGTGGTCGAGCAGCGCCGCCGAGGCGCCGCTCGGACTCCGGAGACCGGCGACGATGACGTTGGTGTCGAGCACCAGTCGCATCACATACGATATGGTATCTC
>JAPONU010000307.1 GCA_026713745.1 bacterium | reverse complement strand
TCGCGTTCATCCCATCCGAAGCGGTCGAGGGCGGCCTGGCGGAACTCTCGGTAGTAGGCGCCGCTTGCGTCGTTCTTGCGCCTGGCGCCGAAGCGATCGGCCCAGCGGAGGTGGGCGAGCATGTTGCCGATGTCGAGCATGGGGTCGCCGGGGCCGACCTCCTCGAGGTCCACCAGCGCCACCCTGCCGTCGGGCTGGACGATCATCTGGTCGTCGTAGAAGTCGTTGTGGGCGATGGTGGTGGGGTGCCACGACTCGACGAAGGGACGCAGCGCCCGGGTCGCCGCTTCGAGGGCACGGCCGCCGGCTTCGTCGTCTCGCAGGACGTGGCGGAAGGTGCGTTCGGCTCGGCGGTAGGCGCCGGCAAGATCGAAGGGGCGGCAACCGTCGGCCTGCTGCGACAGATCCCAGAGGCTCTCGAGGCCGTCGAGCAGCGGGTCCGGCTCGGGCGGTGAACCGGCGCGCATCTGCTGGCGCATGTTCTCCCCGGGGATCTCCGGCAACCACAGCACGCCGCCCTCGGCCCAGCAGCCCGCGAGGCGGGGGCCGGCGAAGGCCGACCGCTCGGCGAACTCGATGGCTCCGAGCAGGCGCGGCACCACCGCCGGCCGCACGACCCGCACGTAGAACCGCAGGCCGCTGAAGCGGTGGCGCAGCACCGCCCGGTCGCCGGGCCGGTAGCGCACCATGTCCACCCGCAGGATGCGCCGGCTGTGGCGCGGCACGTCGAAGACGTGGGCGAGGACCAGCCGGAGCGCAGCGGCGGGGTCGGCGGCCGCCCTCAGGCCCGGCAGATTGTGGTCGTTTGGGTACTGCCACAATCTGGCGGGTTTGCCGCGGTCGAGTTTGACGGCGAAGAACTCTGCCGGGATGTAGTCCTCCTTGCGCCACTCGGCGATGTAGCTCACCGTGGCCGTCCTGCCGGGACTGTGGCTGAACTGGCGGATCCGGATCTCCTTGGGCTGCACCTCGGTGATCGGGAACCTGGGGCGAGCCGTCTCCGCCACCCAGCCCGCATCGAACAGCTTCGGCAGATCGGGCAGGGCGGCGTCGGCGGGAAACTCGACCTGCGGTCGGAGCGGCACCGCCCCGAGCGAGGCGGGCCGCTCGGATGCCCGCCCGGCGCGCCCAGCCGGCGCCGTGGTGGCGTGCTCCCACTGCCGGGCACGGGCGCGGTCAGCTGCTGACATCGGTCGGGTCACTCGGGTCGGTCGGGTCACTCGGATCGCTCGGGTCGCTAAGCACTGGCGTTGGCGTATCAATGCCGTCAGTGACGTCATCGGTCGGCGTCGGCGTGTCGATGCCGTCCTGATCCGTCGCCGACGGTGTGTCGTAGCCGTCGCTGTCGGTGCCGTCATTATCCGTCGGCGTGGGCGTGTCGATGCCGTCGTTGCTGGTCAGCGGCGTGTCGTATCCGTCACTGTCCGTGCCGTCGTTGTCAGTCGGCGGCGGCGTGTCGAACCCGTCGAAGTCGGTACACGGGGTGGCGATGCCGTCGTTGTCGGTGAGTGGCGGGGGGTCGATGCCGTCGCCGTCGGTGGGCGGCGTGTCGTAGAAATCGCTGTCGGTGCCGTCATTGTCCGTCGGCGGCGGCGTGTCCCAACCATCACTGTCGGTGCCGTCGCCGTCGGTGCACGTGGCGTCCCCGTCCCAGGCGTCGCCCTCGTCGTCGTCATCGTCGTCTTCGTCGTCGTGGGTGGAAGCCGGGCGGGGCAGCACCGCCACGTTGTCGGGCCCCAGGACACCACCGACCGAGGCGGCAAGATTCGTGCCGCGCAGCAGGAGTGCTGCGGACGCGACCAGCGCGACGGACACGAGGAAGAGCAGCAGCAACCGGCTGCTCGGCACCACTCGTCTGACCATGGAGCCAACCCCTACCGTCGAAGGCCGTGGATCGATGGTAGTAGCGGGAATGGCGGCCTGTCACACGAAGTAGCCCGCCCCGGCCCACAAACCCCAGTTCACGGCTTCAACCGGGGGCCGGGCGACGCTCGTTCGACCAGCGTCCGGCGATTACCGCTCGGCGTGCTCGTAGAACTGGACGTAGAACTCGGCGTCGTCGGCCGGCTCCACGTGGT